>CAKQVV010000131.1 GCA_934277845.1 uncultured Clostridia bacterium | reverse complement strand
AGTTCCTCAAGCTCATATTCGCCCAACTTTACCTTCAAGTGCTTTTCGATAATCTCCGAATATCTTTCGCACGTTTTTGTTTTAGACGAAGGCTCTATGTAATTCGCAAACCATACGTCCAACCATTCTTTGTATTTCATTGAAAACTCCTTTCGATTTACTGTTAATATTATATTTTTTCTCACCATAAATAGGAAATCACCCCTCGAAACGGTATAAAAAAAGAGAGAACATTTATCCTTGTTCTCTCTTATGTTTTTTATATTAAATTAAAAAGTTGGATGTTCTTTTACGAATATCCAACTTTAAGCTATCATTTGAAGGCTGTTTTCTATTTTATTTGGTATTTTTTGTTGTGTTTTTCGGAAATCCCTTTCACTATTGATTGCAGCACCACCTATTCCCGCCGTCTTTTCGGGTATCGTTATACTCTTTAAATTTTTACACCCGTTAAATGCCGAATTACCGATATAATTTACGCTGTCGGGTATGTTTATATTTTCAAGAGAAGTTGCCCCACTAAAGGCGTTATCGCCTATTTTCGTTATAGTAGACGGCAAAGCAACTTTTGTAATATTGTTTTTACCGCTAAAAGCGTTATCCGCTATTTCTGTAACTGGTCTGTTTCCGTTCGACGCGGGAATTTCTACGATTGCGGAATTGTAATATTTGCCGGCATATACCGATACGCCCGTCGGATTCGATGAAAATTTCAATACAGACTCGGATTTTCTATAGCCGACAAAGGCAAAAATACCTATAACGATTGCAACCATTACGGCTACCGCAGCCGTTAATTTTTTTATAAAACTCTTACGTTTTTTCTTTTGTTTTGCAACCGTCTTTTGTTTTTCTATGTAATCGAGTTGATTCTTTGCGATTTGACAATACCTTTCGGAACTGCGTTCGTCTCTGCTTGAAGCCGCTATCGCGCTGCTAAACTCGGTAAATTCAGTAATTATTTTATTTTGCTTGATAAGGTCATCGTTATTACGGCAGTTAAGTTTGGCTTGCAATAATCCCCAGTATGCCGAATGTCTCATGTTGTCTATCGAGAGAACCGTTGCGTAATATTTTTCGGCAAGCGAAAACGCCGAACTGTTTTTACAATTATCGGCAAATTTTTGTATGTAGTTGATAAGACTGTCGTTAAATTTTTCAGGATAGTATTTTATTATACCGTCGAAAACCTCACTCAATTTTTCGACGTTCGGTTTGTCGATAAGATTTGCCGATTTCGTTATAACGGCGGCAGATAATTTATCCAGATAGTTAAGTCTCGTTTTCTCGTCGGAGCAATATTTCAATATTACTTCTAATTCAGAGAAATAAGTGAAATTATCTATATTTGCCGCAATATCGGATTCTCTGTTTGCTTTTAATTTGCAGAGTAATATTCCCCACAATGCGTTGCAGTTTCCTTCTTCGATGTCGATTACTTCTTTATAATATTTTTCCGCAAGAGAAAATTCTCCGCCGATACGCAATTTATCGGCAAGTGATAAACGTAGTTCTATATGCCTGTCAACGTCTGAACCGTCGACGCAACTTATAACATGGTCGAAGAGCTTAGCCCTTGACTGCAACGACTTAACGTCTGCTAACTCATTAAGCGTTTTTTCGATAAAATCCTTACGAGCATCAAATTCGTATTTTACTATAAAATCGAACCACTTCGATAGCGTTTCGCCGCTTTTACCCAATTGTAATGCGCCGAAAAATATTTGTTGTAAAGTATAAAAACAAACAACTATTTCTTCTGTATCAAAATGCCTGATTGCATTATCTAATTTAGAAAAGTCACCGTATAAGTCGATTAACCCGATAAATTCTTTTATATTGCAAGCTGAAACGCTTAAATAAACTGCGTTAAAAGTTGCTTTCACGTTTCCGTCGTCAAGTTCAAGTATCTTGTCATTATATTTTTTAGCAAGGTCAACGTTTTTAACTTTAAGACAGTCGTCGACTATACCGTGAAGGTAAGAAACGTAAGTGTCAGCATCGGAATACGTTGAGAGCAGTAAAGCGAAAATTTTATCGGACTCATCGGGATTCGTTTTTAATAATTCCGTTGTCTTATTTCTTAACGTTGTGCGGCTCACCATAACATTGCTACTGTTGTATTCGGCAATTTCCTTGAAATACAACTCGGCTTTATTATAATCACCGTTTTGAACGGCAATTTTAATTTTGTCGCAAATAATACCGATTACTTTTTCGCCTATTTCTTTATCGTTATATTCGATTACGAAATGTATTATCGAAAAATCGTTTATATCATCTATTTTATCGGATAATTCGTCTATATTTTTAGCCGAATATTCGACGAGTAGTTTTGCAAGTAACGCCTGACCGTTGTACTTGTTCTTTTTTAATAATTCGTCAACAACTTTATTTGCAGGATCAAATAACCCGGAACGCAAAAATTGAGCAATACTTTTTAGTTTAGTATCTTCGTCGGGCGTAAGAGCAGGGACTTCGAAACGACCGATTTCACGAACGGAAACGGCGTTATCAATCACGACGGGAGTTTTCTTGCCGACACCGCCGCCAACCTTAATCGTCTTTATCTGATTGTCGATCGAAGCCTTTTTCTTACCGATCGCGCTCGAAATTTCAACTCTTTCTACAGTTGCTTTCGGACGGCGTGCGATACTGATTATTTTTGCAATATGTGCTTCCAAATCGCCGTAAAAAGTCTTTTTGCGAGCGTCAAGCACTTGCATTTGATTGAGCGGACGCGGAAGATCGCCGGGATTTACTCCGTCGCACGCAATAACGAGCGAACCTTCGATTTTAAGCCCTTCCCTTAAACGACGAACGTATCTCGTCCATTCGTTCTTCATCCATACTGACGAGAAATATTCGATTTTACTGCCGTAAACTATCATTACGGCGGCGGTATTCAATGCGTTGTATATGTACGGCTCGTATTTTTCGGCAACTTTATCACGGAGACTTTCACGGCTATAGAACACTTTATATCCGAGCGACGACAAATGCGTATAAAGGTTTGCAACCTCTATACTATCGTCCGTTCTCTCCATATTGTTGAGTTTATCCGAATCCTTAAAGCAAAGGAAAACGTCGTATTTAGGCTCTTTACTTGCCTTTTCGAGCCATTCAACACGGATCTTCTCCAGAACCTTGCCTTGCTCGATATAGTAGTCCTTCTGATACTTATCTTTACAAAGTCTTACAGCATCGAGATAATCTTTATCAGTAAGCACGCTTTCGATACTCGTGGCGTAACATGTCGGCAACTTTTTGCCGTCATAATCATCCTCATACTTAATGCCGTATTTCGATAAAACAAGTCCCCAATGAGCTTCGGAATTTTCGGGATACTTTGCAATAATATCCCTATACGCTTCTTCGGCGTCGTCGACACTTGCAAGACGTAATTTTTGCGCAGCATTGTATAAAAGAGTAACTTCTTCGTTAGAAATTTCCTCTGTCTTAAACGCACCGCAAGCGGGACAAACCCACTTTCCGTCTTTGTATATTAAATTTGCACCGCATATGTTACAAATATTTGCTGACATAACCTACCTCTATATTAACTCTTTGAAAAAACTTTATATTATCCAAAAGTTTTTTGATTCCGCCAAATTTAATTTAACTTTAGGTATTCTTAATTTTTTATTCAAACGATAAAATGCTCTTTTGTCACTTTTATGAAAATAGTAAATAGTCCACTTTGCGTCTTTTGAAATTTTACGTATTTGCTTAAAATACGGCCAGTCTACTTCCCCAAACGAATGACCTATCACACACATTTCGTCTACATCTTTAAGCTTCGCAAAAAAATTCCAATTTTGCGAAATATATCTTTGGGTATCCTTTACATACTTCTTTTGAATTTTATAAATAAATTCATAGACGCTTTCATCGAATTCATCAAATCTCTCTTGCGATTTTTTTACACACGACAACATTTTCCCTGTAACAGCATTATCATTATGACCGATTACAATTGATTCACTGTCAATACTTCCATGTATATGTAAAACTTGACTTTCCGGTATGTTGTATACTTTCTCGATTACTTTAGTGTAATTGAATGTTAAAAACAAATCATTCTCATCAAACGCACGAAGTGTCTTTGTTTGAGAAAGCGATATTGATTCTACCCACTGCAACATCAACTCATCAATTTGACACAAAAATTCATAATTATTATTCCAATGGGCATCCATTGTATCTTTCACTCCGACATCTCCAACATCCCTTTCCATAAGGTCGCGCAAAGACGCGGACTCATCTAATATTGTTTCCATATCAAATTTAGATAAGTTTAACTCAAAATTTTGCCATAAAGTTTCTTTAATAGAGTTTTTCCTTTCTTCTAGTGCCACAGGCGATAATCTTTCTTCTTCTACCGGATAATAGTTATGTATTTTTTCAAACTCAATAAGAAATCCAGGATTATGAAGCTCCAAATAATCTCGAAAATCATCATATCCAGTTGGCAACCCATGCGCCTTATCGAATCCGTTACCCAATATGAATAGTCTCATTTTACTTCATTCTCAAATAATTTCTATTTTTCTCAGCGTTAATTTCGGCGGAAATGTCAATATCGCTCGATACGGGCGCAGAACCTGTAAGTTTTGCTCTTGCCGCGTCTATCATCGGGCGAACGGCATCCATTTCGGCTTGACTCCTTGCCTTGTTCGCGGGGTTAGAAGTGCGCATCGCGCCTGCCATAGCCTTTTGCGAAATCTTGATAGTACGCATATATTTTGCGACTTTCGCATTCGCTTTCTGAATTTTACGGATATCGGGCAAGTGTGTTTTATTGTTTGCCATAGCGTCGAGCGCGCTCATAGCCGTCGCCATACTTACGGCGATAGAATTTGACACGTTTATAATATCGAAGTTGGCTTTCGTCTGCATTAAACTCGAAATGACGTCGTTAAGTTCTATTAAAGCGTTGCAAGCGACTTCATACGTCCCCGTATCGCCGTTGATTTCCGCTTCGGCGGCAATACGAGCGTATTCTTCGCGTTTCGTTTGCAAAGTTTTAATCTGGTCGTTGAACACTTCGAGTTGCTCGTCGCGAGCCATCTGAGCCATTATTTCTTTTTCTTGT
>CAKQVV010000130.1 GCA_934277845.1 uncultured Clostridia bacterium | reverse complement strand
CACCGTAAAGTCGGCTTATTTTCAACTTTCTGTTCGTCCGCGATTAAAGTTTTTCGCGTTTACGATAGGTCGTGTGGAGAATTTCGTGAGCCTTATGGCTGTTGGGTTTGACGAAATACTCGCTGTAAAGAGCCTTGATAACAGGGTTTTCGTGGCTCTTTCTGAGTTTCGCTTTCTTGTCGGCTTTATAAATTGCAGCCGCACGAAGCGCCTTGACATCCACACCCGCGTTGATAAGGTCGGACGAAACGATCGGCTGACCGCCGCCGTTTACGCAACCGCCCGGGCAAGTCATTATCTCTATAAACTGATAATCGGACTTTCCAGCCTTGATGTCTTCAAGCATTTTGCGAGCGTTGGCAAGCGTGTGCGCGACACCGACTTTCACTTTCGTTCCGTTCATATCGACGGTTGCGCTCTTGATGCCTTTTGTACCGCGTACGGCTTTGAAATCGATCGATGCGGGTTCGGAACCGGTCACGACTTCATACACGGTGCGGAGCGCGGCTTCCATAACGCCGCCGGTAGCGCCGAACAAAAGTCCCGCGGTGGAGCCGATGCCGAGCGGCGCGTCGAATTCTTCGTTCGGAAGCGCGGCAAAGTTAATGCCGTAATGCTTGATAAGACGCGCAAGTTCACGAGTGGTAAGCACGACGTCGATGTCGGGATAACCGCTTGCATTCTGGTTTTCGCGGAAGATTTCGGTCTTTTTCGCAGTACACGGCATGCATGAAACTACCACGATGTCTTTCGGATCGATACCCATTTTCTCCGCATAGTAAGTCTTGACGACAGCGCCGAACATTTGTTGCGGCGACTTGCAAGTGGAAAGATGCGGCAGAAGTTCGGGGTAATTGAACTCAATGAAACGAATCCAGCCGGGACTGCAACTCGTGATCATCGGGAGCGCGGCGGTCTTATCCTGCAATCTCTCGAGGAACTCATAGCCTTCTTCCATAATCGTAAGGTCGGCAGTCATATCGACGTCGAACACTTTATTAAAGCCTATTCTTCTCAGCGCGGCGACCATTTTGCCCTCTACGTCGGTGCCGATCGGATATCCGAATTCCTCGCCGAGCGCAACTCTGACGGACGGAGCGGTACCCACGATAACGGTTTTACTCTTATCTGCAAGCGCGTCGATTACCATAGCGGTATCGTCGCGTTCGGAAAGCGCGCCAACCGGGCAAACGTTGATACACTGACCGCAAGCAACGCAGTCGACTGCTCCCAGCGAGCGATCGAACGCACAGCCTATCATGGTGTTGAAACCGCGATAGTTCGCGCCGATAACGCCGACGGACTGAACTTTTTTACATACCGCAACGCAACGACGGCAAAGAATGCACTTCGCATTGTCGCGAACGAGGTAAGCGTTGTCTTCTTCAACCGTAACGGGCGTTTTGATGCCATGGAAACGGTTTTCATTGCAACCGTATTCGAGCGACAGTTTCTGAAGTTCGCAGTCGGTGCTTCGCACGCACGAAAGGCACTTCTTCTCGTGATTGCTGAGAATAAGTTCGATGGTCGTCTTTCTGGATTCGAGAACTTTGGGCGTATTGGTGTACACTTCCATGCCCTCTGCCACTACTGCCGAACAACTTGCGACGAGACTTCTCGCGCCTTTGACTTCGACTACGCAAACGCGGCAACTGCCTTCGTTGGTAAGATCCTTATAGTAACAAAGCGTGGGAATCGTAAAGCCTGCCTGACGCGCCGCGTCGAGAATACGCGTTCCTTCGGGTACGGTAACCGGTATATCGTTTATCTTTAAAGTAACTTGTTTCATTGTTTTCACCTCTACTTCTTGATGGCGTTCTTACGGCAAGCCGCGATACACGCGCCGCACTTGATGCACTTTGCGGGATCGATGACGTGGGGCTGTCTGATTTCGCCCGCAATCGCGTTCACCGGGCAACCGCGTTTACAGAGTCCGCAGCCTACGCACAGCGCAGGATCAATCGAATACGATACGAGTGCTTTGCAGACGCCTGCGGGGCATTTCTTGTCGCGAACGTGCGCGATATACTCGTCTTTGAAGTATCTCAAAGTGGAAAGTACCGGGTTCGGCGCGGTTTGTCCCAAGCCGCACAGCGAGTTTTCTTTTATGTAATGGCAGAGTTTTTCCATTTCGTCGAGATCATCCATGGTCGCTTCGCCTTTGGTGACCTTGTCGAGCATTTCGTAAAGACGCTTGTTGCCGATACGACACGGAGTACACTTGCCGCATGACTCGTCGACGGTGAATTCGAGGAAGAACTTTGCAATGTCGACCATGCAGTTATCCTCGTCCATAACGATAAGTCCGCCGCTGCCCATCATCGAGCCGATAGCGATAAGGTTATCATAGTCGATAGGCGTATCGATGAGCGAAGCCGGGATACAGCCGCCGGACGGACCGCCGGTCTGCGCCGCCTTGAACTTCTTGCCGTTGGGGATACCGCCGCCGATTTCTTCGATAATCGTTCTGAGCGTCGTGCCCATGGGAATTTCGACAAGTCCGGTGTTATGAATCTTGCCGCCGAGCGCGAATACTTTTGTTCCCTTGCTCTTCTCGGTACCCATGGAAGCAAACCAGTCTGCACCCTTGAGAATAATGGACGTAATATTTGCATAAGTTTCGACGTTGTTGATAAGCGTCGGTTTGCCGAACAATCCTTTGACTGCCGGGAACGGCGGACGCTGACGGGGTTCGCCGCGTTTGCCTTCGGTAGAGTTCAAAAGTGCGGTTTCTTCGCCGCAAACGAACGCGCCCGCGCCTAAGCGAAGTTCGACGTTGAATTTATGTCCCAGTCCCATTGCATTGTCGCCGAGAATACCGTATTCGAGCGCCTGTGCGATAGCGACCTGCAGTCTGTGAACCGCGATCGGGTATTCCGCGCGAACATAGATATAACCTTGATCCGCGCCGATAGCGTAACCTGCGATCATCATCGCTTCGATGACGGAGTGCGGATCGCCTTCGAGAACGGAACGATCCATGAACGCACCCGGATCACCCTCGTCGGCGTTACATACGACGTACTTCTTGTCCGAAACGGAATTGTGCGCAAACTGCCACTTGTTACCGGTGGGGAATCCGCCGCCGCCTCTGCCGCGCAGTCCGCTTTTCTTGATCTCGTCGATGACTTCCTGCGGAGTCATTTCGGTGACCGCTTTCTGATACGCGAGGTAACCGTCGTAAGCGAGGTATTCGTCGATATTTTCGGGATTGATTACGCCGCAATTACGGAGTACCAGACGATGCTGACTCTTGTAGAATGCGGTTTCGTTGAACGGCTTGATCGCGCCGTCCTCGTCTTTTTCCTTATTGAGAAGTCTTTCGACGATTCTGCCTTTGAGGATATGCTCGAGAACAATCTCCTCTACGTCGGCTACTTTGACGTGCTGATAGAACGCGCCGTCGGGATAGACCACGACGATAGGTCCGCGCGCGCAAAGACCGAAACAACCCGTCATAATGAGTTTGACCTCTTTATCGAGTTTGTTTTCCTTTAATAATCTATCGAATTCGTTAAAAATCTTCTTGCTGTTTCCGGAAGTACAGCCGGTACCTCCGCAAACAAGTATGTGCGCTCTTTCCAGCATTTAGTTCTCCTTCACAGCATAACTGTAGGTGTATTCGGTAATAGGCGTACCGTTCATTATGTGGCTTGCGATAATTCTGCGTGCGCGTTCCGGATCGACGTGAACGTAAGTCACTTTTTCCGCTCCCGGCGCAAACACTTCCACGATGGGCTCGTATTTGCAGATGCCGATACAGCCGGTCTGCGAAACGATTGCGTTCGTGATGTGTTTTGTTTCGATTTCCTCGGTTATCGCATTAAGCGTATTGCGTGCGCCCGCCGCTATGCCGCAGGTAGCCATACCAACAACGATGCGGTAATCGCTCGCACCGGCAATGCCGCGATTGTTGATTTTTGCCTTCATTTTATCGCGGATAGCCTGTAATTCCTCCAAAGTTTTCATATCGGTTGTCCTCCAATAATATTTTTGATATTCTCGTCTATCATTTCCTCTATATAGTTCAATACTTCCGAAGATTCTATCGGAACGTCGCCGAGTATTGTCTTTACCTCTTTTGTGGAAAAGTCGTAAACTTTTCCGTCTGCTTTGAACGAAAGCGTAAAATCCGTGCGCGGCGAGCCGCTGATAAGCGTAGCCATCGTTGCGCCCACGTCGCCCAGCGGAACGCGATCGATATGTTTAAGTCCGAAAATCGCGGTTACGGTCGTACCTTTACCGATACCGCTTCGGATCTTCAAACTACCGCCGGTCACTTCCGCCGCCTGTTTGAAAAGCGGAATACCCAAGCCTACTTTTCTCGTAGTGCGCGTCGTTGCGAACGGATCGGTAACGCGGGCGAGAAGTTCTTCGCTCATTCCCTTTCCGTCATCGTCTACGATTATCTTCAATATGTCTTTCGCCGAGTCCGCATCGATCGTAATATCGACGTTGTTCGCCTCCGCACGAGTGGAATTATTTGCTATATCGAGAATATGAAGCGCGATTTCAGTCATTGTATTTAGACAGAATCTTATCCACGTCGTCTGCGGTAAGATTACCGTAAACTTCGTCGTTGACGGTGAGTACCGGGGCAAGACCGCAACAACCGATACAACGGGTTGCGTCAAGCGTAAACTTGCGATCCGCGGTGGTTTCGCCCGGGGAAATTCCCAATCTGTCTTTGAATTTTTCCAGGATTTGCCCCGAACCCTTGACGTAGCACGCCGTTCCGAGGCAAATGCCTATGGTGTACTTTCCTTTGGGGTTGAGGTTAAACTGCGAATAAAAAGTCGCGATTCCGTAAACCTCTTCCAGCGACACTCCGAACGCTTGTCCGATACGTGACTGCACTTCGATGGGAAGGTAGCCGTAAATATCCTGCGCACGTTGCATTGCTTTCATTACCGGTCCCGGAACGTTTTTCAATTCTTCGAGTACCTGATTGAATTGAGCGTTCTGTTCCGGCGTGCCGATGATCTCTTTGCTCATACCTTGTTCTCCTTGTACGTTATTTTATCTTTGCCCTAACTTTTCGATTACCCTGTCCGGGGTGAGTTCGTCCAGTTCGAGAAAATTAACCTGTTCTTCGTTCACGTCTTCCAGCCTGTGCGCGTCGGAATCGTGAATCACTATGTAC
>CAKQVV010000129.1 GCA_934277845.1 uncultured Clostridia bacterium | reverse complement strand
ATATAAAACGAGTGGTGCTTGAAGAGGAGCGAAAAACTACGCCGCTTGTTTCAATTGACGTTTTTCGTTCTATGGCGGTGGAAGACCTGGATTTTACGAAACCGATACGGCATTCTGCTTTGGTGAATACAATGATTAAAAAAATCGTGCCGAACACTTCGCTTGTTTTTAAGTGGTATCTTAATTTATATCCGAAGCGTGATGACGCGGGCGACGAAGACTACAAAGAAGTTGTAGAATTTACAATCGATTACGACGTGGCGAAAGATTTTCGGAATAATCGTGGCGAAATGCTCAGACAAAACCAGTGGAAGGACCTGACCGTAAGAGTTATGATTTAGGTGTTAAGGCATGCGGGTAATACCGTGCGCCTTAATTCTTTTAATATTTAACGAGATTCTTTTGTAAAATTGTGTAGCAACAAGCACACGCCATGATTGCAAATTGGGTATAAAAGGATATAAACGGATGATTTTTATGTTACAAACTGTCCACAAAAACTGTGGAGAAAATCGTCAACAAAATTATGTTCAACGTATACAATATTGTTGACAAAATAAAATTTTTGTGATATAATCGGTAACGTAATCAGGCCGGAGGTAGATAAATGCTTACAGAATTCGGAAAGGTGATGCGAATCATCAGAATAAACACAGGCGACAGTATGCGCAATATGGCTGCGAAAATAGGTATGAGCGCGACGTACTTGTCGGCAATCGAAACGGGGAAACGAAATATTCCCGCGAATATGGAAGAGTTGTTATTTACAAATTATAATTTTTCCGATAAAGATAAGAAAAAGATTAAAGACTCGATAGAAAAGTCTGCGGCGCAAGTTAAAATCAATCTTACCGAGATGGCGGATAAGAAAAAGAAATTGATTTACAAGCTAAGCAAAGGCGATATAGACGAAGAAACGCTTGACAGGCTTTGCGAAATAATCAGAAATAAGGAGAATGAGGGGAAATGAGGGAAGTAATATATAAGCCTACAAACACAGGCGACGGCGTAATTGTTCAATACACGGATAGTTTCATACTCGATAAGGGTATGAAAATTTCCGTACCGAACCAATATATCGCCGTCGTTTTTGATAACGAAAAAATAAGTTTCAGAGTCGAACCTTGCGTAGGTAAAGTAATTTTTAAAGAATACGGAAAGAATTTTCTCTGTCATACGATGAAAATCGCGTTTATTCACGTTACTGCGATACCCGAAATGCCGTGGGGATTCGGCAATATTCAGGTAAACAACGAAAGGCTGAAAGAAGCCTACCGCGTAGGCGCGAACGGAGCATTTCAGATTAAAATTACCGATTTCACTAAACTTATGGGCGCGTTTTCGGGTAGCGGCGAAATAACCGTGGACGACGTTAAAGAAAAAGTTCTGTCGCTTATAAAAACGATAGGCGTCGAACTCGTCGGCGCGTGTTTTGCCAATACCGACGTTTCGGTGTTCGAGATAAGTTCGCTCGTCGGCAAAATCCGTGAAGATTTGTTTGAAAAACTTTCAAAAGAAAGCAAACTTGCCGATATGGGTATAAAAATCGCCAATCTTACCGTAGCGGGCGTTCACGTCAACGAAGAAGACCTTGAACTTATTCGCGACAGAATAAACGAAACGACCGAAAACGATGACGAGGATAATTCGGACGATGACTGTGAAACGGTTAAACTTCGCGAAGATATAGAAAAGTTTCAGACGGAAATCTTAAAGAAAATGTCCGAAGAAATTGCGGCGGCAGAAGCGCGCAGTAAAGACGCGAGCGAAAGAAAGATCATCGAGCAGATTGAAAACAATCGCCGAGCGACCGTTTCGACGGTAATGCAATACATAAACGAACAACTCGACGAATTCGGCAAGAGTCTGTCGTCAGAACTCGACGAGAGAATTCAGGAAATGCTGCCGCTGCGCGACGGCGCGCGCGAAGCGGAAGTCGGCAATTTGGCGCTTACGGCGGAAAGTATTATCTTAAACGCAAAAAACGACGACGATTACGTTCCCGCGGCGGCAATGATTTATTCCAACGTTGAGGATAATCTTATCCGTAAATTCGGCCTTATGCACGAGGACAAAAAGTTCCTTATAAAATACGACGAGTACCTCGATATAGTCGAACGCGCGAGAATAGGCAATCGTTATTTGCTCAAAAAGCGTAACGACGACGGTTCGTTTACGGCTTTTGCGCCGCGCGTATATAAAGAGAACGCTGGCGGCGAACCGCTTATCGTCGAGTCGTTGCCGGTAGTGAGGTTTATGCAAGCGGGATTGAGCGCCGAGGACGCGTGGCGCGCTTCCGGGATTTGGACTACGCTTAATCGCATAAGGCATAAATCCGACGAAAACATGGCGAAACTCGACGAACTTTTCGGGAAAGAGAACGTAACGCAGAAAGAATACTTACTTTCCGCACTGAAATTCTATAAAGAAAACGGATTATACACTAAGGATTAAAAGGGGAACGATTATGAAAAAATACACGCCTTCGGTAAAAAACAATAATCAGGTAAAAGACGAACTTATGCAGGAAATGAAAGCGTTCCTGTATAGAATTGAAAAGGGCAAGTACGGTAAAAATCTCGACAAGGATACCGTTAAGGAAGTTTACGACTCTTTGGCTAACGCTGCGGACGGTCTTGGCGGAATTATCTTCACGGGCGACGAAGATTTGACTATAGCGAGCGACAAAATCGGCTCGTGCCTTGCAAACGTAAAAAAGGCTCTCGAACAGGATTATAGCAACCGTCTTGTCGAGGCGGCTGACGATTTATTGTATTATCTCGATTCGTTCAAAGCAATCGCCGACGGCGAAATCGATTATATCGACGAAGAAGAAATCAAGGCGAAAAAACTTTCTTGGTCGAAGCGTAGATTGTATGCTCGTCTTGACGAATTGAAAGAAATAAAGACGACTTTCGAGCAACAGGAAAAACGTCTTGAAAAGGAAATCAAAGGTCTTGAAACCGACCTTTCCGAACTCGACGAAAAAATGCTCAATGAAGACAACGAACGCTTGATAAACGACTTATACCGCAAGATATCGGCATTGAAGAGTAAACTCGATATGCTCAACGTAAGGCGTAGCAACTACTCCGCATGCTTCAATATTCTCGATATAATTTACGCCAATGCGAGCGAAATTTTAACGGCGAGTCAGTTCAGTGTGGAAGAGGCGTCCAAGGCGAAAGTTTTGCTTAATATAGGCAAACTCAAAGCCGTTGTCAACGAACCGGATAAGGCAATCGCTATTCTTAAAGTTATGGATAAAGACATTAAGGCTATATCCGAAAAAGTTAAGAGTATGGACGAAAAGGTGTTCGGCTTGGATACGAAACAAACGAGTGTAACCGATAGTGCGCTTGCGTATAAAGAAGAACTTATGCGTAAGAAACGCGAAAGAGAATTTAACGGCGAAAACCTTGACGAACTTGAAAGAGGTAAAACGACCTCGACGAAAAAAGTAGGGGAGGATAAATAAAATGGCATTTTTCAAAACGAAACAAGAAAAGGAAATAATGGCGCAAATGGCTCGCGACGAACAACTCGAAGTGTTCAACGACCAGATTAAAACTTTGCAGACGAAACGCGAAGAATATGCTCGTATTGCCGCCGAAGCGGAAATTAACGGTGATACGGGAACGTATGAAGTCGCTTGCAACGCTTTGATTGAACTTAACGACGTTATTTCGAGTTTAATGCAGACAAAAGCTAACTTCGATATTATAAACGTTTCCAATTCTATTGCTGTAAGTATGGCGACGGCTATGAATGCGCTCGATGCTATGGCGAGTAACAAAACTCATCTGCCTGATATTCGTAAAATTCAGAAAGCGAATGCGAAAGTCGCGAAATATATGCGCTCTATCAAGATTTCGCAAAAGGCTATGGCGGGGGCAATGCGTACTTCTAACCCTGCAAACAAGGCAAGAAGTCAATCCGAAATGGATGCCGTCCGTCCGATGATAGACGCGGCAAGAGCAAAACTTACGGGTTCTGCGCCCGTATCGAGCGATATTGACATTTCCGCCGAAATCAACGCCGAAAAAAATAGGATTATTTAATTTGGGTGTAAAAATGGAAACAACAAATGATTTGCAAGAAGAGTTTAAAAGAATAATTTCTAAAAACAGGCTTTTGATAAAGTTTGGAAACAAAAAGAATCTAAAGTCTCTTCAAGATGGTTGCATATATATGAAAAATCTAAAATATTATGCATCTTTGGAAGACGATGGTTCTGGTGTGCCAGATAATCAAGAGGGCATGTTTGTAATGGATAACATAGATTTTGAACTAAGGGATATTAAGACTAAGGATGTAGTGGCTAGAGGTGTGGCAAAAAAGGGAAAACTTGATTTTGGAATTATGAAATCTCCTATTTTTTGCCTGTACAATATGGATGTGAGAAATTTGCGTGATATCAAAGTGGATATGGATGCCCACGAAATAAATGGTGAACTTTGCTTCAATGATGTTCAAAAATCTAAATTACCTTTGTTGGGCGACTATGCCTTAGTAATTTTAGACACTCTTGAATTTGAAAAAAGAATTTGTCAAGCCTTAGAAGGGTTAGACCTCAAGTATGAGTTAAGGTCTGTGCAGTATCACAATAATAATACAATCGAAGGTTATTATTGTTATAATACAATTGACGACATTCCGTTTGTTAAGAGAAAAAATAGATTTGAATATCAGCAAGAATATAGGCTTTATATTTCAAACAAACAAGTAAACGATCATTTTGAGTTGCAGATTGGGGATATAAAATCTATTACAAAACTTGTTCCAACAAAAGAGTTGTTGGAGATGTCTGCTATATATAAAACGATAATCAAGGAAAAGGCGGAATAAAATACTAAGTTTTTTGCGGAGAAGGTTATGTCAGCAAATATTTGTAACATATGCGGTGCAAATTTAATATATAAAGACGGAAAGTGGGTTTGCCCCGCTTGTGGTGCGTTTAAGACGGAAGAGATTTCTAACGAAGAAGTTACTCTTTTATACAATGCCGCGCAAAAATTACGTCTTGCAAGTTTTGACGATGCCGAAGAAGCGTATAGGGATATTATTGCAAAGTATCCCGAAAATTCCGAGGCGCATTGGGGACTTGTTTTATCGAAATACGGTATTAAATACGAGGACGATTACGACGGCAAAAAATTGCCTACATGTTACGCTACGAGTATTGAAAG
>CAKQVV010000128.1 GCA_934277845.1 uncultured Clostridia bacterium | reverse complement strand
TTCCACAGCTTAGGACGCTCGGTATCCATGTTTTTCGTGTAGTACACGACGATTACGGGGTTTTTGAATCCGGGTTCTATACACTCGGCAAAAACTTCGGTCAACTCGTTCGCCGCACAGTTACCTGCCGCGTCCGAGCCTGCCAAAAGCAGATATTGCGGCGCGTCGAAGTTGCACATTCTTTGAAATCCCGTCGCATCCTCGCCGCCGACCTGATGCTCGCCCCTGCCCATGATCAGGTTGTGCTTGCAGTAGTAGTCGGTGATATAGTCTTTCGCAACGTCTCTCGTAAGCGTGCCGGCGCGAATATCGTTTTTATAATAGGGATAAAGCAGCGCGTCCATACGACCGAGCGTAAGCGTCGGGTTGGGCGTGACGTAAGCGCAGTCGACGAGCGCGACTATCCACAGCAGTTGAAGCGCGGCACGGAACGAACGCGGCGGATCGAGAATAACCGCGCGAAGAGTTGCCGCAAGGTCGGGTTTGCCGCAATTTTCGGCTTCGACGGCGTATCTTGCGATATAGTCGGAAATCGCGCCGAGTACTCCGATTATACCGTCCAGAAACACGATTTGTTCGGGCGTTGCGCTTTTCTTTCGCCCTTTCGCTTTTTCGATAAGTCCGCCCAAGCCGAGTTCGAGCAGCGACTGCCAGTCGTAGGTGCCGTGTCCCGAGTCGAACAACACGATCTTGTTCGGGTTATCTGGCGAAGCGTTGTATTCCTTGAACCGCTGCTCTTCCTCGTCGGTTAGCAGGCGATCGGGCGCCCTGCCGGCGATAATATCATAAGGTTCGACGGGCACGGAAACACGGCCGAGCAGCGTTTGCATCGTGAACGCAAATCGTAGCGGCTGCGGCAATTCTTTTTTGTCCGATTTGATTTCGTCCAAGATAAACACGCGTTCCGCGCTCGTGGACAGCACTGGCTTTTGCGTAAGCGCGGTTATCGCTTCCGAAATATTGACGCTTATGTCCATGGTTTTCATTTACCCCAACACGTTTATAAGTATCATTCCGCCGAGAGCGACAAGCGATCCTACGACGTTTTGTACCGTTAGTTTTTCGCCGAACAACAGCGCGCCCTGAAGGTTTGACGAGATCAGACAGCCGGCTTTGATGACGGGATAAAGCACCTGCGCTTTCATGCCGTATATGCTAGTAGATATCGTCTGAAAATAGTTCGCGCCGAACAGACACGCCGCCATGACCGCGACGTAGGGCAAGGCTTTGGCGATGTCCTTTATTCTTCTCGGCGTAGTCAGCGGCGCGCCTTCGGGCGTGGTTTCCTTTCTGCCCGCGGTGAGAACATAGATAACATACACGATCACAAGCACCGCCGCCGCCATTATGTACATCCAGAAATTGAACGTGGCTTCCGAGTACAGCGTTTCGCCGGCGTACATACCGCCCTCGGTGTAGAACTGCTTGTAAAGCTGCTGGGAAAACGACGCGACGCCGTCGCCGACAGCAGTCAATATCAGCATGATCACGCCGAACACGCTGCTCTTCTTTTGCCCGCCCTTGCCGAGCGACACGATGAACACCGCCGACAGTATCAGCGCAAACCCGAACATTTTCCAGCCCGAGAAACTCTCTTTGAAAAAGATCAGGCTGAGTACTGCGGGAAGCAGCGACGCAACGGTACACGCAACGTCCACTTTCACGAGCGTGTTTTCGCGGATCGCGAGCACCCAGCACACGACGAGCATAGCCGTGCCTGCGCCGCCGGTGAGCGCGATGAGCGCGAGTTTCAGGTCGATGAGGACGATTTTGCCTTTTGCTTCGATCAGAAGGACAATCAGTCCCACGACGATGCACAGCAGCATGCGGACGAGGTTAAGAAGGAACGCGTAAGAAATTTTTTCGGCGTAGATGCTCGTTTTCTTGCCGCAAAATCCCTTGACGGCAAGGCAAAGTATAGCCAGTATTACGAACAGATAGACCATTGTGAGCGATTTAGTCCTTTGTCAGTCTTGGTTTCGCGACTATTGTAACATAAAAACCGAAAAAATCAATGTTTTATTATGAAAATTATGGACTATTGTGAGATTATATTATATAATACCGTTATGAAAGTAATTCCTGCCGCCCTCATTGCGGGCGAAAACGTAGACGTCGTAGATCTGGAAATTTTCAAAGCCGTTTGGGGCAAGCGCAACCGCTGGCTCGGTTACTCCGAACGCAAGCGTCCCCGCGCGGCTTTGTTTTTGGTGCTGTCATCGGTCGTTGCCCGGTTTATCGAGGACAACGGACGCGAAGTCACGGCTACCGGCGGCGACGTGGTGTATATCCCGTCGGGCATAAATTACCGTGTGTTTTTCTCGGGCGGCGACGAAAACAATTCTATCGAATCGTACACGATCGATTTCACTCTCGCCGACAGCCGCGGCGAAGAAGTCTTACTGTCCGATCGGATAATCAGCCTTGCGGGTGACGCTCTGATCCTTGCCGACACGGCTCGAAAACTCGACGAAGAATATCACTCGCTGACAGTGCGGCTTCACGGCGAAACTTCGACGATCACGCTTAAAACCAAAACGCTGTTCTACTCGCTGTTGTGCGCGGTGTCGGACGCTTCGCTGCGAAGCGAGGAATACCCTCTCCGACGCGGCGTGAATGCACTGCGGCGCGACTTTAACAAAAACGAAAAAATCGACGGTTACGCCGCGCTTTGCGGCATGAGCACGGGGTACTTTTATCACGTTTTCAAGAAGTGGTCGGGCAAAAGTCCCGTCGAATACCGCAACCTTTTGCGTGTGTCGAACGCGTGCTCGATGCTGGCGCGCACCGATATGCCGATCGGCGAAATCGCCGCGCTCGTGGGATTTACCGATCAGTTCTACTTCTGCCGCGTTTTCCGCAAAACTACCGGACTTTCGCCGCTCGAATACCGGAAAAAGCACGTCGAATAAGAACTAACCGATTTATACAAAAGCCGCAGGTAAAGGATCGCTTGCGGCTTTTTTCTTTCAGGTCGGTTTAATTTATTTTGCGTCGTTTCCCGGTTTTACAGACTTTCGGTGAGAATCTTTTTGATCGCGGGTTTGTCGAGTACTTTGTATCCGCCGGTCATGACGAGCGTGCTCTCGGTGATACCGTCGATCCTGTCGGGCGTGACGCCGAGATCGGCAAGGTGCATGACGAGTCCAAGCTCGGTCATCCACTTCTCCATTGCTTTCAAGCCTTCTTCCGCGACCTGCTCGTCGGTCTTGCCGGCGGGGTTCACGTTCCACACCGCCGTGGCATAACGGGCAAACTTTTTCAGTCCGTAAGGCATGATATAGCGGTAGTACGGCATGGAAACAGCAGACAGCGTCATGCCGTGCGTGGCGTCGGTGTGCGCGCCGACAGCCTGACCGAGCATGTGGACTTCCCAGTCGGTCGCTTTGCCTTTCGCGACGAAGGTGTTGAGTGCCCAGGTTGCCGTCCACATAATGTTACTGCGCGCTTCGTAATCCGTCGGGTTCTTTGCCGCGATATTCGCGCTGTGGATAAGCGAACGCAGCAAGCCTTCCATAATGTAGTCGCTCACATTGTCGTCGGTACCGGAGAAGTACTGTTCGAGAATATGCGACATAATGTCGTAGATGCCGGAAATCATCTGACGATGCGGCAGCGTGTAGGTAAATTCGGGGTTAAGGATCGAGAATTTCGGGAACACGTCCTCGCAGAAAACGTGACCGATTTTGAGTTTTTGCTCGTGGTTGGTGATGACCGCGCCGCCGTTCATTTCGCTGCCCGTTCCTACCATGGTGAGCACGCAGCCGACCGGCACGATTTTGCACGAGGGTTCCTCGAAACGGATATAGTATTTGTCCCACGGATCTTCTTCGCAATTAACAGACACGGAAACAGCTTTCGCATAGTCGCAAACCGAGCCGCCGCCCACTGCGAGAATAAAATCGGCTTTCGCTTTTCTCGCGCGCTCTACGCCTTCGTGCAGCTTTTCGGTCGTGGGATTGGGCATTACGCCGGCGTCCTCGTAGACTTCTTTGCCGTTGGCTTTCAATATTTCCGCGACTTTGTCGTAAATGCCGTTCTTTTTGATCGAACCGCCGCCATAAACGAGCAGGACGCGTTTGCCGTATTTCGGCAGTTCTTCGTTCAGTCCGTCAAGCGCGTTCTTTCCGAAGTATAGTTTCGTCGGATTGCAATAAGTAAAATCACCTAACATAATTATTTCCTCCGTCGTTTTTTATCGGGTTATTTTGCCCTGATTCTTATATAATTATAGTTCCGCTTTTTTTCATTGTCAATACTTTTTCTGTGAAAGCATAATGAAAAACCGCGGGATCTTCTCTCGCGGCTTTTTTATAAATTCAGATAGAATGTGCAACGCCGACAGTCGCTGCGTTTCTTTCGGCGTGCCGGTACGATGAACTGCTAGACTTCAAAATATTTTTTTATAGCCTCGAATGCTTCTTCGGTGATAACGTGTTCCACGCGGCACGCGTTTTCCTCGGCGGCGTGCTGTTCGAGTCCCATTTTCACGAGTGCGGCGGTCAGCGATTTGTGACGATCGAGAACATTCTCCGCTTTCTTTCTTCCGCCCTCGGTCAGTTCGATCGAGCCGTCGGCGCGGACGACTATATGTCCGTCCTTTTTCATGATTCCCACGGCGCGCGAAACGCTGGGTTTGCTGTATCCCAGTTCTTCCGCCACGTCCACCGAACGGACGTTGCCTTTTTTTACCGATAATTTGAGTATCGTTTCCAGATACATTTCCTGCGATTCGTTGTCTACCATATCGCGCCCCTTAAAGTGCTTATTATTACATATAATACCGCGATTTTTACTAAAAATCAATCGTTTTCCGGCGATATTCTATAAATTCGCCATATCTTTTTAATGCATTGATGACGGATCTGTGAGATATCTCCCCTAAATAACTTTTCACGCCTCCGATGTCGTACATTGCAGTAATAAACTCGATTTTCTCTCCTAGTTCCATCCAGTCGATCATTTCATTATCGCAAACAAAATCTATTCGTTTAATATAGTCATAAACAGTGCTCCGATTCCCCGAACCGGTATATTCTTTATACCCATTTTGAATTAACCATCTCTTGAATTGTTCTTTCATTATTTCCTCCGTATTGTTTTACTGTAAAATTCGATTTTTATTTACTAAAAAAAGTATCTTCTTCAATATTATAATAGCATCCGCCTCTGACCTTTTCAATAGCCACTATACCTGTTCTGC
>CAKQVV010000127.1 GCA_934277845.1 uncultured Clostridia bacterium | reverse complement strand
GCCTATTACAGCGGCTCGATACTGCCGTACAGTTTCGACGAAACGACCGGAAAACGCGTGATGGTAATCGATACCGACGGCAGGAAAACGGAAGTGAAGTCCGTGCCGCTGAACCCCGTGAAAAGGCTGTACAAGATAGAAACGTCTGCCGAAGAAGAAATACTTGACGCGCTGGAAAAACACGCCGACGGGTACGTCTATATCGTGTATTCGTCGTCCCGTCCGATTTCGCCCGCGACCGCCTCGGCGATGAAAAAACACCCCGCGTTCTGTTATTTCGAGGCAAAACCGCGCACCGCGACCGAGGAAGCCGCGGTAAAGCGCAAGGAAAAGACCGACCGCGAACTTTTCGAGGCGTTTTACGAGGCGAAAATCGGTCGTAAACCCGATGACGCGCTCACGGAAATTTTCCTTCGTGCCGTTGCCGGCGAAGAACTGTAAGGAGGATATTTATGCGACCGTCAAAACTTACGATAGAGGGAATAAACAGTTTCATAGAATCGCAAACCGTCGACTTCGAGGCGGCGGGAGCGGACAATCTTTTCTGCATTTCAGGCTCGACGGGATCGGGCAAAACCACGATAATAGACTGTATAATTCTTGCGCTGTACCCAAAGCACGGCGAGCGCGGTAACCTCGACGAATACGTCAATCTCAGGTGCGAGCGCGGCAAAATCTCGTTCCGTTTCCTGATCGGCGACGATATTTACGAAACCGAGCGCGTACTCACCCGAAAGAAGAACGGCAAGAATACTTACGTTCTCTATAAAAACGGCACGCCGATTGCCGAGGGCGACGAAGCGTTTGCCGCGGTGGGCGAAATGATCGGACTGGACGTCAAGGAATTTACCAACGTCGTGGTGCTTCAGCAGGGCGAATTTTCGCGGTTTTTGAAGGCGAAAAAAGCCGACCGCGTGACGCTGATAACCAAACTTTTCGAACTGGGACGTTTCGACGGCGCGTACTCTGCGTTTGCCGTCAAGAACCGAAAACTCGGCGCGGAATCCGACGGGCTTACGGTCGCAATAATGAACGCGGGAGATGTGACAGACGAGAGCGTAAAAGCCGCCGAAGCCGCGCTGAAAGAGAGCGAAGAGAACCTGAAAAACATCGAAAAAGCCGCCGCCGAACTTCAAAAGAAGAGAGATGAGGCGAAAGAAAAACGCGCCGCGTTCGACGACCTCGAAAAGAAAAAACAGGATCTTGCCGCAGTCGAAAAAGCGATAAAAGATCACGCCGAAGCGTCGTTACGCGCCGAAAAAGCGGGAGCGGAACTCGAAACCCGCGACAAAGAACTGAAAGTCCGCGAATCCGCCCGCGACGGACTGGTCGAGCGTAAAGCCGCGATAAACGCGCTTATCGGGCGCGCCGCCGCACTCGACAAGGACGAAAAAGAACTTGCCGAAGAAGAAACGGAACTGAAAAAGGCGAAGGAAGCCTTAAGCGCGGACGAGAAGAGGGCGGAAGCCGCGCGGGAAGCGTACGAAGAAAAGAAAGCGGAAACCGCGACCGCGCTGAAAGCGGAAGCGATACGTGGCGCGTTCGACGTCGAGCCGAACGGCGAAGCCGCGGCACGAGCGGAAGAGGGGGCGAAACGCGATCTCGAAGCCGCCGTGAAATTTCGCGAAGAAGCGAACAAGGCAAATAAAATCGCAAGCGACGCGAAAACCGAAAAGGAAGCCGCCGAGGAGGTCTGGAGAAAGATAAACGCCGCGCATGGCGAAGCGGAAAAAAGTGCCGCCGTCGCCGCCGCGGCCGCGAAAACCGCGCGGGAGAATTATGACGCGGCGGTAAAAGCCGACGCACTCGGCACGATCATGATAGGACTTCATGAGGGCGACGATTGCCCCGTTTGCGGCGGAAAAATTACGCGACTCGAAGCCCGCGCCGCCGCTTCGCCGACCGCCGCCAAAGCCGCCATGGAGCAAGCCGAAGCCAAAGCCAAAGCGGAAGCGGACAGACTGGGGCGGTCGCAAGCAGCCGTTGCCGCCGCCGCGGAAAAGGCGCAAGCCGCGGGTAAAAACTACGCCGAAAAACTCGCCGCCGCAGCCGAAGCGGAAGAAAAGGCGAAGCAAAGCGATCCGATAAAACTACAAGAAAAAGTCGCCGCGCTGACCGCGCTCGTCCGCGCCGTCGCCGCCCGCGACGAAGCGGAAAAAACGGCGAAAACGCTGACGGAAAACCTAGCCCGGGAAACGGAAAAAATAACGGAAAAAGAAAAGACGATTGCGGAAAGGAAATACAAACTTGCCGCCGAACGGCAACAGGTCGACGCGGGGCTGGGCGAGAAACCGCAAGCCGAACTAAACGGCATTACCGCCGCGCTGGAAAAACTGAACGCCGAACGCGAAAACCTCGATGCCGAAAAGAAAAAATACGCCGACGGCATGGCAAAAATGAAAGAAATCGCCGACAGGAACGCCGGGCGGCGCGAAAGTCTTATCGCCGCTATCGAAGAAATCAAAAACGCCGCGTTCACTTCGGACGAGGACTTGAAAAGACTTGCGGACGAAGCCGAAGAAGCGGCGAAAAAAGCGGTCGAAACCCGCGAGTTCGTGGTGGAAACGCGCACGAAACTCGATCGCGCGAAGACCGACCTGATAAAAAAGAACGAACTCGGCGCGAAACTCAAAGCCAAGGAGAACGAGCGGAAAAAGTACGCGGAACTGGAGAAACTTTTCAAAGGCAGAGCGTTTTCGGAATTTGTCGCGGCGGAGTACATAAAGGACTTTACCGCGGCGGCGTCGACGGTGCTCGGCGAACTCACCGGCGGCAAGTATTCGCTTTGGTACGACGAGGGCGAAGGCGAGTTTTACGTCCGCGACTTTTTGTCGGGTAACGAGCCGAGAGGAGTACGCACGCTGTCGGGCGGCGAAACCTTCCTTGCTTCGCTGTCACTTGCAATCGCCATTTCCGGCATGCTGTCGAAAGACAAAAACTACGAGTTTTTCTTTATCGACGAAGGTTTCGGCACGCTGTCGCCCGACGCACTCGACGCAGTTACCGACGCGCTCGACGCACTGTCGCGAAAAACCATGGTGGGCGTGATCACTCACCGCGGCGAACTCATCGAGCGTATCCGGTCGGTGATAAAGGTCGAGCCGTCCGACGGAGAGTCGGGCAGTAAAATTATTTTCGGATAAAAATACGCGCGCGTTTTCACGGGATCTCACGGAAAACGCGTGTTTTTCTTTTTGCGACTGCCGCCAAACAATCAAATATTTTCTAAAAAAACCGCTTTTTTCGCGAAAAAACCGCAAAAACGTTTTGCGAGCGGTAAAAAGTGTGTTATACTTATTCCGTGTATCGGTTCCGGCACGGTTATTCTCGATTGCCGGAAAACCCGATGCATAAACAAATACGAGGACTAATCGAATTGACGGCAGTATTTTCGGAAAAAGAAAAGAAAGAAGCGTTCGCTACAAAAAAACGTCTGTGGACGTACTGGTTTATCGCGCTCGGAGTGTACGTCGCCGCGCTGGCGACGATGATCACGATCAACGTTGTCGACGTTGTGGTAAATCGCGACCGGAGCGTGTATATTCCGTTTCTCGTGACGGCGTGCGCAATGGGCGTGGCGTTCGGCTGCGGTTCGCTGTTTTTCTTTTCAATCAAGTTCAGACTCACTTCGCGCTACTGCCGCATGCTCAGGTACATGCGCGACGGCATCAAGGAGCGCGGACACGGCAAGTTCGTCGAGATCCGCCCGGACATCACCGAAAAGGACGGTGTGTATTTCTATGCGCTTGTGCTCGACTGTCCGCCGCTTAAACGCGGTGACATCACCGAGCGTCATATTCTCGTCGAGCGCACGCACTCGCTTCCGCCGCTGAATAACGGCGACGAAGTCAAGTTCGTCACACATGCAAATATCCTGATGGCTTATGAAATCACGCCCGCCGGAGAAATAGCGACGGCAACGCCGGTATCGGCGGAAGAATAAACACCGAAATACTTTTTTTAAGGACGGACTTAACATGAAAGCAATAGTAACGGTATTAGGAAAAGACAAGGTAGGCATTATCGCGAAAGTGTCGGGCGAACTCGCCAAACTCGGCGTGAACGTGGAGGACATTTCGCAGACGATAATGCAGTACTATTTCGTCATGATCATGATGGTCGAAGTCCCGAAAGGCGAGAAGATCGCGGAAATCACGCCCAAACTCGACGAACTCGGCAAAGAAATCGGCGTTTCCGTGCGTATTCAGCACGAGGACATATTCAACGCAATGCACAGGATTTAATCGGAGCGACACAGATGATCAATACCGGCGAAGTATACGAAACGATTAAAATGATAGACAGTCAGAACCTCGACGTCCGCACCGTCACGATGGCGATCTCGTTGTTCGACTGCATCACGGACAGCAAAGAAGGCACGGCGGAGAAGGTTTACCGCAAGATCAAAAGGCTTGCGGGCAATCTCGTGAAAACGGGCAACGACATCGCCGCCGAGTACGGCATACCCATCGTCAACAAGCGCGTATCCGTCACGCCCGTCAGCCTGATCGGCGCGGCGAGCGGCGGTTACGAAGAGATCGGCAGGGCGATGGACAAAGTAGCCGAAGAGATCGGCATCGACTTTATCGGCGGTTACGGCGCGCTCGTTCATAAGAGCGCGACGCCCGGCGAGCGCGACTTTATCGAAACGATCCCGTCGCTTCTATCGTCTACCAGAAAGGTTTGTTCGTCCGTCAACGTCGGCAGCACCAAAAGCGGCATCAATATGGACGTCGTGAAAACGCTGGGCGAAAAGGTCAAAGAACTTGCCTTCCTTACCCGCGACAGCGACAGTATCGGCTGCGCGAAGTTCGTGGCTTTTATGAACGCCGTCGAGGACAACCCGTTCATGGCGGGCGCGTTCAACGGCGTGGGCGAGGGCGACGCGGTGATTAACGTGGGCGTTTCCGGCCCGGGCGTCGTGCAGTACGCAATTTCCAAGGCAAAGGGCGCGCCGCTCGACGAGATCGCGGAAATCATCAAAAAGACCGCGTTCAAGATTACGCGCGTAGGTCAACTCGTCGCGCAGGAAGCGAGCAGAAGACTGGACGCACAGTTCGGTATAGTCGATCTCTCGCTTGCCCCCACGCCCAAAGTCGGCGATTCGGTGGCGCATATTCTCGAAGAAATGGGACTGGAATCAGTGGGAACTCACGGCACGACCGCTTGTCTCGCGCTTCTCAACGACGCGGTGAAAAAAGGCGGACTTATGGCGTCGGGATCGGTG
>CAKQVV010000126.1 GCA_934277845.1 uncultured Clostridia bacterium | reverse complement strand
GGAACACGGAACGGAAACATTATTATCCCCTCATCCGTCGGCTACGCCGCCACCTTCCCCCGAGGGGGAAGGCAAGACTTTCGTTTGTCACGCGATAACCATACTACTCCCATTCCCGACCTTAAAAGAGTTGCGGGGTCTGGGACACAGTCGATAGTGTCCCGGTGACTTTTTTCAGGCTCGGCGTTCACCCGGTACCCGATTACCGCAATGGGAGATTTTCCGCGCTTTTAGACGACTGTTCGCTTAACGTATGCCCGATACGCCTTCGCTCTCACTCGTCTAAAATCATCTTAAAACCTTCTCATTGCGGCGCGGCGCGTTTTTACGGTTTCAAAAATCTTCGAGTTCAAGGTAAACGACCGACGTTGTACGCCCATCGTACTACTAGGGAGTTTACCGATGAAATCGCTGATTTTTGTCCGTAAAAATAATCGGTATCGGTGAACGCCGAGCCAGCTTTTTTCTTCATCTGAAAAAAGAAGTATTACGAAAAGATACTCTTTCCGTAATACTCTCAATCTTAAAAGTTATTTACTTGTTCCATGTAGGGGATCCTCACGCTCACTTCGTTCGCTCAGGATGACGGCGGGAAAACGAAAACTTTTCGTTATATTTATAATAAACTTATTCCAAAAATTCGGGTTTTAGGGGCAATTACGCTCCTTCTACAACTACGCCTTTGTTATCGAATCCCAGTACTCTTTTCGTCCACTTGTCGGGCGCGGCAACCGCAATACTTCCCCGCGAAACGCCGTTCTTTTCCTCGAAAATACCGAGAACGGTGGGACCTGCTCCGCTAAGAAACGTACACAGCGCACCGGCGTTTTTCAGCGCGGCGGAAGCGGCATCGAAACCCGGAATAAGCGGCGTGCGGTACGGCTGATGCAGTTTATCGTCGACGCATTTCAGTTTTTCGGGTTCGCCGGTTGCAAACGCGGCGAAACTCACGACCGCGCGCGACAGCGAGTACACCACGTCGGACTTCGGATAGACGGCGGGCAAAACTTTGCGCGCTTTTTCGGTAGCGAACGGAAAATCGGGCGTCAAAGCTACGGCAAACAACTTTTCCGATACCGGCACGCGGATATATTCTTCCACGCCGCTCCCGTCGCTTTTCATGACGGCGGCGGTCGCTCCGCCCACGATGCACGGCAAAACGTTGTCGGGGTGTCCGTCGATTTTAGTCGCAAGATCGATTATTTCGCGAAGTTCCAGCGTGTTGCCCGTCAGCGCATTGCCGGCGGCAATTCCCAGCACCGCGCAAACCGCGCTGCTGCCCATACCGCTGGTCATAGGGATCCTGTCGGTCTGCCGGATAGTCAAACTGCGCGGATGCCTGCCCACCGCATCGAAAACCGAATTCATCGCACGATAGATAAGATTGCTTTCGTCGGTCGGCACGCCATTGCCCGCACGGATAACGAGCCGCGCGTCGCCCTCGTCCGAAACGAAAATTTCGTTTTTAAGGTCGAGCGCAAGCCCCGAGCAATCGAACCCGGAGCCGATATTCGCGGTAGTCGCGTTTGCTTTTACGATAAATTTCATGATTGCCCTCCGCCACGCAAAGTCACGCCCGGCGCAAAACCGCCCCTGCGTTTACTTCAGTATAACAAATCGCCGGTCAAAGCGCAACCATTTTCCGTTCGTTTTTTTGTCGTTCTGGCGGCACCGGTACCGCAACACGCCGACGCGTATATCAACAAAAAGCGGCGGCGTTCGCCGACGACCGCACGGCAAAAGCATTGACAACCGCGTAAAATAAAGGTACTATATGTCCATGAACGAATCTGCAATCGAAGTAAAAAATCTCGTGAAACGCTACGGAACGGACGCACCCGCTCTCGACGGCGTGAGTTTTTCGGTGCCGCGCGGCGCGCTTTTCGCGTACCTCGGCGTAAACGGCGCAGGCAAGTCCACCACCATCAATATTCTGTGTTCCGTACTCTCGAAAACGAGCGGCGAAGTGAAGATTCTGGGACTGGATCCCGACCGCCACGCCGACGAAATAAAGCGAAAAACGGGCATGGTTTTTCAGTCGGGCGTACTCGACGACAAGCTGAGCGTGAAAGACAACCTGACTATCCGCGCGTCGTTCTACGGACTGCGCGGAAGGGCGTGGAAATCGCGGCTCGACGAACTTGACGCGCTTTTGGATCTCGCACCCATCATGAATAAGCCGCTGGGCACGCTTTCGGGCGGGCTGCGTCGGCGTGCGGACGTGGCGCGAGGACTAATCAATTCGCCCGAAATACTCTATCTGGACGAGCCGACCACCGGACTCGATCCCATGACGAGGCGCAAGGTATGGGAAGTCGTCGCCGACCTTCAAAAAACACGCGGCACGACGGTTTTTCTGACCACGCACTACATGGAAGAAGCCGCAAAAGCCGACAAAGCGGTGATTATCGACCACGGCAAAATCGTTGCCGACGGCACGCCGCAGGAACTCAAAGACAGGTTTTCGGGCGATTACGTCGTGCTTTACCGCGATTATTCCGAGACTTTCGACAAAGTTCTGCGTAAAATCGGCAAGCCGTTTTACTATGAATCGAACGCTTACCGCGTGCGCGTCGCGGATACGGGCGAAGCGCTGCGTGTAATCAACATTCTGGGCGATCCCGGGGATTTCGAGGTCGTAAAGGGCGATATGGACGACGTATTCCTTAACGCCACCGGCAGGACGCGCGAGGAGGTGCAGGATCAATGACCGATAAAGAAAACCTTAACCCTACGCGCGAGGATTCCGGACAGGAAGCCCGCGACTTAAAGCGCGGACGCAGCGAGCGCAAAAAACTTGCCGACGATTTTTTCGCATTGCTGCAACTGAGCAAGCGCGCGCTGAAAATCTTTCTTCTCGACAAAGCGGCGGTATTGTTTTCGCTGCTTGCGCCGCTTATTCTGCTGATGCTGTACACGCTGTTTCTCGGCGACGTACAGATCGAAGCGGTGAAAAACAGACTGCCGGACGGCGTGAACCTGTCCGACGCCGCAATCAAAGCGTTTATCGACTCGTGGGTGGTATCGGGCGTGATGAGCGTCGGGTGCATAACCGTTTCGCTGTCGGCAAACACCGTCATGGTACAGGATCGCGAGCGCGGACTCACGCGCGACGCGCTGGCGTCACCCGTGCGCGGCGGCGTGGTTACTCTCGGGTATTTTGTGTACAATTTCGTCGTGACGCTGTTTATCTGCTCGGTCGTGTTCGCTGTATGCCTCGTGTATCTGGCGGCGAGCGGCAGTTTTTTCATGACCGCCGCCGAAGTTTTCTCCGCTTACGGCGTGACCGTACTGTCGTGTCTGTCGTCGACGCTGGTAGGTGTGTTTATCGCGGGCTTCTTCCGCACGAACTCGGCGTTTTCGGCATTCGTCGGCATCGTAAGCGCGGTCGTAGGCTTCGTCATCGGCGCGTATATGCCCGTCAGTATACTTCCCTATTACGTCCGCTGGGCAACCTGCGTGTTCCCCGGCAGTTACTCCGCGGGACTGTTCCGAAACTTCTTTATGCGCGGCGCACTCTCGGCTCTCGCCGGCGGAAGCGGCGAAACCTATTCGTCGCTTGCCGGATCTTACGCAATGCAACTCGACTTTTTCGGCATACCCGTGGGCGTGGGCGCGATGGCGTCCATTCTCGCCGCCACGGTAGTCGTCTTTCTCGTCGTAAACGTGATCTACGGCACAGTTTCGGCAAGAAAAAAACGGTAAATTCAAGGTCGATTATTCGCTCCATGCAGGGGATTCCACGCGTGGCGTATCGCCACGCTCTGAATGACGGGAAACACGGAGAGTACGCGTTAGATTTTAACAGAACTTTTATACGGTTAGATTGTCCGCTTGCTGTCGGGGATTCCGCGCTCGGGTTCTCCTCACGCTCCGAATAACGAGGTAGACCGGGGAGTGCGCGTTTGATTTTTAATAATGCCACATTAGTTGCGCGGTACACTTTCTGCTAAACTATAACCCAAATTTATCTAAAATTCGGGTTATAGGGGCGAACTGCCGCTCCTTTACTCAAAAGCGTTGTATCTTTTTATTCCGGAACGCATATAAATAATAAAGAAAGTTTCGGAGGGACGCATGAAAGAATTAAAGGGCACGAGAACGGAAACCAACCTGATGGCGGCGTTTTCCGCGGAAAGCATGGCGCGCGTCAAATACGCGTTTTACGGCGAAAAGGCTCACGACGACGGCTACGTTCAGATCGGCGACATCTTCGCCGAAACCGCCGGCAACGAGAACGAGCACGCCGAAATCTGGTTCAAGATCCTGTCGGGCGGCAAGATCCGCGACACAGCCGACAACCTTGCCGACGCAATCAAGGGCGAAAACTACGAGTGGTCGGATATGTACGACGAGTTTGCCCGCGAAGCCGACGAGGAAGGTTTTGCCGAAATCGCCGGGCTTTTCCGCAAGGTCGCGACTATCGAAAAACAACACGAACAGCGTTATCGCGCGCTTTTAGACAACGTGCAAAACGGCACGGTTTTCAAAAAAGACAAACCGGTATTGTGGATTTGCCTTGCGTGCGGACACGAACACTACGGCGAAACCGCTCCCGAAGTCTGCCCCGTCTGCGGTCACAGTCAGTCTTTCTTTCAGGAAAAATGCACTGATTGCTAATGGATAATTACCTGTTCCATGCAGACAACTGAATTTAAAATAAAACTATACCTTTACGTTTATAACGTCATTCAGAGAAATAGCGGCATTATTTTAAGAAAAAAACAATGCCGTTGCGACGTGGAATCCCCCTCTACAAGAACGTTTTTGACCTTTTTATAAGGTTGGATTATCTGCTCCATGTCGGGGATTCCACGAAAATGCTTGCGCATTTTCTCTGAATGACGGGGAACACGGAAACTGCGCGTTAGTTTTTTTATGCTATGACGGGGAATACGGATAGTACGCGTTAAATTTTTTATGCTATGACGGGGAAAACGGAAACTGCGCGTTAAATTTTTAGCGGAACCTTTTTATAAAGTCGATTATTCGCTCCATGCCGGGGATTCTCACGCTCCACAGGTCGCAATCATAGATTGCTCCCCGAGATTTCTGAAAATAGTCCACCTGACTATTTTCACGGTGCTATGCACCGCCGCGTCGCGCCCCTTGGGGGAAGCCAAGATTATCGATAGTCACGCGATAACCATACTATTACATAACTTACGACATTTAAAGCGTTTCGGGCGCGACGCGTTAAATAATACGGTAGTTACGCGACACAGTTACTGCTATCCTATTTGACGACCTTAAAAGAGTTGCGGGGTCCGGGAC
>CAKQVV010000125.1 GCA_934277845.1 uncultured Clostridia bacterium | reverse complement strand
ACAGAATATCGAACGATAAGGCGACGGAATATGCGCGGCTTATGAAAGAATGGACGGACGCCGACTTGAAGGACGGTAAATATGCAAAAGATAAAAACGTTTTCGTTCTTGACGGAATTATCGATCCCGAAACGTGGGAAAGACAGCCGACGAAAATTTTGTTCGTGCTGAAAGAGGCTTACGATAAAACAGATAAAAAAGAAAACGGTTTGTACGTGTGGGACGAGCCGGAGTGGCTCGCCGAACAAATAAGGACGAAAAGTGTCAGGATGGGAAAAACGTGGCGACGCGTATATCAATGGACGCACGCGATACTGAAATGGAATGCGGAAATGTCGACACCGAGATGGGACGAAGATACGTTCGGTAAAATCGCCGTAATCAACGTGAAAAAGACGAACGGCGAATCAAGTTCGGTTGACGGTGAACTACTGACGCATGCGAAAAGACATAGCGATCGTTTAATCCGACAAATCCGGCTGATAAATCCCGACGTAATCGTTTACGGTTACACTTGCTGGCTTGTGGACGCGGCGTTAAGTATGTCGAAGAACGAAACGATAAGGGGAAGGAAAAACGATTTACTGTGGTATAAGACGGAATCTTTTACCGATAAAGAAATTACGGTTATCGATTTTTGGCACCCGGCTTGCAGAGAAAAAGATGAAAAATTGTACGGCGATCTGTTAAAGAGTTATCGGGCAAGCGTAAACGGAGAGGTCGAAAGCTCCGATTTTGAAGAGAACGTCGTAAAGGAATAAAAAAGAAAAAATAACGTTGCACGGATAACCCTTGCAGCGTTATTTTTTACAAAAATCAGTGTACCGAAAACGTCGCATTTAATTTTGTATAATACGAGTGAACTCAAAAGAAAAGAGGTAAAATAAAATGAACGCATTTGACAAAATCATTGGTTACGAGGACGTTAAAGAAGAACTCATCAGGGTTTGCGATGTTATTACCGATACCGAGAAATACGCTGCACTCGGTGTCGCGCCCATGGGCGGACTGCTTCTCGACGGCGATCCGGGACTCGGGAAAACACTGATGGCGGACTGTTTTATAAAAGCCAGCGGAAGAAAAGCGTTCGTTTGCCGAAATTTGTAAACGAAATTAAAAACGTGTTTACAGAAGCAATTGAAAACGCTTCGTCGATCGTGCTTCTCGACGATATGGATAAGTTTGCCAACGAGGACGATTGCCATCGGAACGCCGAAGAATACGTCACCGTTCAGTCGTGTATCGATGACGTAAAAGGCAAAAACGTTTTCGTCGTTGCGACCACCAACGGGACGCGCAATCTGCCGCATTCGTTGCTTCGGGCGGGAAGATTCGATACGATAATCGAAGTACGGGTGCCCGAGGGAAAAGACGCCGAGGACATCGTGAGGCACTATCTTTCGCAAAAGAAATTCGTTGCTGAAGTGAACGTCGAAGACGTAGCAAGAATGATGAAAGGCAAATCGTGCGCGGAACTCGAATCCGTAATAAATATTGCGGGACAATACGCAGGTTATGCGAATAAAGAAAAGATAGACGCGGACGATATTACCCGAGCGTGTTTGCGAGTGATCTACAAGGCTCCGGAAAGTAGCAAACCGCACGATCCCGTCACCCTCGAAAGAACGGCGTATCACGAAGCGGGACACGTCGTCGTTGCGGAAGTTTTGCGATCGGGCAGCGTGGATCTCGTTTCCGTTCGTCGAACCACCGGCGACGTAGGCGGGTTGACTGTGACCGGCTTGCCCGACGATTATTGGGTTTCCAAAACTCGCATGGAGGATCGCGTCGTGTCAATACTCGCAGGTAAAGCGGCAACCGAAATCGTTTTCGGTGAAAGCGATACGGGCGCGAACGACGATTTGCATCGGGCATTCGACATAGCAGAACGTTTTGCCGATCATTATTGTTCTTACGGTTTCGGATATTGGACCGAGCGTTACGAGTCGCAGACGCTTCGAGCAAGAAAAGAGGATCGAATAATTGCAGATATGGATAATCTTTACATGCGGTCAAAGAAAATTATTATCGAAAACAGAGCGTTTTTGGACGCGATTGCACGGCGTTTACAGGAAAAAGATACGTTGGTGGGCTCGGAAATAAGAGAAATTAGAGCCGTGACGGAGGGAATCGCATGAGAAAAGAAGTTATCGAATACGCAAAAACAGTAACCGAAAACACTTCGTTGGATGAAGTAGTAAAGGTTGCCGAAAGTCCAGAAGAAATAGAATATTTGTTAAAAGCGTCGGAGGGTAAACGTGAATAATTATGTCGTCATCGATATAGAAACGAGCGGACTCGATCCGAAAACGAGCGAGATAATCAAAGCGTCGGCGTTGAAAGTCAAAAACGGTGAAATTACCGAAAGATTTTCGGAATTCGTAAAACCAGGAAAGACCTTGCCCCGCGAAGTCGTACAGTTGACCGGAATTAACGAAAAATCGCTTAAAAACGCGCGCACTGCGGTTGATATATTGCCGGATCTGATTAAGTTTATCGGCGATTATCCCGTTGTCGCGCATAACGTCGGATTTCATCTGAAATTTGTAAAATCGGCGTTGAAGAAACTGAAACTGCCGCCGATCAAGAACGAAACGGTCGACACTCTTGTGCTTGCTTATGGGAAATTCAGTCTTGAAAACTATGCCTTGCGAACCGTCGCAAAATCGCTCGCAATCGACGGTAGCGGCATGAGCGACGAAGAAATAACGTTCAACGTGTACGAAAAACTCAAATAAATTTTTAAAGTCAAAGAGGCGATAAATATGTCCGAGAAAAGCATACATAAAAAGTTGGTCGATAAATGGTTCGACGACGATAAAAGCCAACAACGTGCGAGAGAAGAACGCTTTTTTGAAAAAGATACGGAAAACGTGCCGAAAGCAAGACCGAAGTCGAAAGCAAGCGGAACGCCGCGCGCGGATCATAAACACGACTATAAACCCGTGGTTATCTGGAAATTTTCGACTGTGTATTGCGAAACGCGCGGGTCCGTAGGTGCTCGTTGTACCGTTTGCGGAAAGAAAGATAATCGACTCCGTTTGTCGCAGTTGTTTGACGAGAAACCGCATGAATATTGCGGCGATTTAGAGCATTTTCGCGAAGAGGACGAAGTGGAACTTACGCCCGTGGATAAGACCGCTTACAGAAAAACGATTTTTCTCGGCGGTTCAAAAACGGTAAACGAATTATCGGGCGAAGTCAGGGATAAACTCGTAGATTTTATGAATCTCGGATACAAGTTCGTTGTCGGCGATTGCACGGGCGCGGATCGTCTGATGCAAAACTTTCTTGCCGGAAATAATTATAAAAACGTAGTCGTTTATTGCAGCGGAACGCGTGCGCGAGTAAACGTCGGCAGCTGGGAAGAAAAGTACTGCAACGTCGACGCACGCGATAAAAATTATGACTTTTATAAAAGAAAAGACGAGATAATGTCGCACGACGCCGACGAAGGCTTTATGATTCTGAACGGAGCAACGCGAGGTACTATGGCAAACGTAGAACGACTCGTTTCGCAAAACAAGAAATGTTATGTCGCGATTTTTGAAAGATACGGTAATTTTTCTAGATTTTGCGTCCGTAGAATAGAAACGTTAAGTGATTTCGATTGGCTGAAAACCGTTTTGCAAAATTGATCCCGCAACTGCAAAATAGTTGAAAATTCAATTTCGATTGTGGTATACTGTATAAAACAGAATATCGGAATTGAGTTAGGAGAAAATGAATTATGGTAAAAAGCAAAAAACAAGAAGAGAAGTGCATTATATTAAATAAGCCGTTTATAGGCGGATATATAGATCGTAGCAATGAAAACGAAGCGCACGAGTTAATCAACTTTTTTCTTGACGATAAAGGTAATCATTTAATTTATTGCAATCCGTATGGACAAAATGTTGCAGATGCTGCTAGTAGAAAAGTAGAGTATGTTCTTTTTACGTCACCTAGCAAAAATGGCTGTTTTTATATTGAATACATAATACAAGTAAAAGCCATTTTGCATAAACAGTCTTTGCCGAAACCGACTGGTAGGAACCAATCATCGATTGACGAAAAAGTTGAAAAGGCAAAAGAAGAAATCGAAAGAGAATTGAAAGAATATGGATATAATAATATTTCTGATATTAAATACGGAGGAATATCGATAGATCAGTTATTTACCGATTCAATTAAAGTTATTCCAGTAACTTTTTTAGCCGAAACAATAGTAAAAGTAAAGACTCCGATTCAAGTAAAAAAAGCAATAGATGGAAATATTTTTGATTATAATTTTCAGCGTAATTTCGGATATGTAACCTCGGAAACAAAGAATCCAATAGCATATAATAAATTACATGAAATAATTGAAGAAGAATTAGCAAAGGGTGAGCGATTAAAATTAGAAAAATTTGTTCCAGGAAAAAACATTACAGTAGTAAAGCCGACGTTTATGGATTTGATTTCAATGTTCAGGCAAGAAGAATGTTATACTCAAATTTTGTATAAGTTGTTGAATTACAAAAAAGAGTTAATAAATAATTTCTTAAATTGTTTAGATAGCAGTATTGCGATTGATACAAATAATTGCGATAATTGGGAAGTTAATTCGGAATATTATATTGAAAAAGTTGGGAGATTAGACTTGTACATAAGAAATAATCGATATAATATCATTATTGAAAATAAAATCGACAGCGGAATTAACTTTGTGACAAAAGAAGGAGAAAGAATAGATCAATTAAAAAGATACCATCAGTATTTTGAAGAACAAGAATCGATACCGAAAAAAGAGAATAGATATATTATTCTCGTTCCGAATGAAAAAATCGGGCTATTGGAAGAAGGAATAAAACATCTTGACATAGACGAATGTGTGAAAGAAGCATATAAGCGTATTGAATACAAAAAAATATATAAGTTCTTTAATTGTCACAAGAATGAGTATAGTGGGTTTGAATATATAGACAAGTTTGATGATATAATCGAGTTATTCAGAAGGCTGTCTTTAACAAGAAAAGAGATATGCGAAGAAAACTTGTTTCAAAATATTGCAAAAGCAAATAATAAACCCTGATCGCAGATACGTCCCGTTTTTGTCGCGTTGATAGTTGTATAATACTTTTGTAAATAAACCAAACAAAATTTTTTACGAGGTGTAATTATATGGAAAAAGTTTTAACGTTAAAAGACGCTGGCACTCCGGAAGAGTATCTTAAAAACATGCTGGGTTGTATCGATGAAAACGGCGAAATAAATATCGCGCGGGAAGTCGACGACGTGACTTTTTGCACGGCAAACACGATCGACGAAGC
>CAKQVV010000124.1 GCA_934277845.1 uncultured Clostridia bacterium | reverse complement strand
CGCTCCGGCAACACCGTTTCGTGCGTTTTTAAGCGGTTCGGCGGCGGTTTCATTGTACTTTTTCAATGCGCTGAGTCGCATTATGCCTTCGCCCTGCGCCTCGAAAACACCTTTGTAAGGAACCGACAACGGTATCGATTTTATGGTCGAAACCTGTGCCGTCACGTCCTCGCCCACTTCGCCGTTGCCGCGAGTCGCCGCACCCTTGAAGTAGCCGTTTTCATAGGTAAGGCACAGCGTAAGTCCGTCGAGTTTATATTCGAGAGTGTACAGCGCGTCGGGCGCGATTTTTTTGATCTTCTCGTCCCACTCGCGCAATTCGTCGTAACTGTTGCACTTGTCGAGACTGTATAATTTTTTAAGGTGCTTATGCGGAGTAAATTCCTTGATCGGATCACCGCCGATCTTGCGCGTAGGCGAATCCGGAAACACCACCCCCGTTTCTTTTTCTAGCGCGAGGAGTTCGGTGTAAAGCGCATCGTACTGCACGTCGGCAACGGTAGGCTCATCCAAAACGTAATACTGATAGGCATACTTGTTGAGAAGATCGACAAGTTCTTTCATTCTGTCGTTTGCTTTCATTTTTTCACCGCCTTTCGTTTTTTTACGGATTTGTTTAACACTTGATTATATATAAATTACACAAATGTATAGCGTCTTTATGCGGAAAAATTCCACTATGAATGTTTATGCTAGTTTTCGAGCGGTTCGAGCGGAGCATACGCAAGCAATAATTTCAGCCTGCCGATTCCGTCGAATTCAACCTCTGCAAACGGTTCTCCGCTCGCGTCGAGGTTTATTACCGTGCCTTCGCCAAACTTCTTGTGTCGCACTTTGCACCCCGGACTTAACTTAGACAAGTCTTTCTGCGGTTTCTTTTCCGGCGCGGTTATTTTCGTCGTTACCGGCTTTGTTTGCGATTTCGATTGCGAAGAATATGCGGGTACTTCTTCCCGATTGTATGAGTCGCCGTAAGACGAATACGAACGTTCGCCGCGATAACTGTCGTAACGTCCCGAATAATGAGAGTAGGCACTCTCTTTCGGTTTTTCGTCCTCGAACCCGCTTTCACGCAGGAATTCCGACGGCATCGCGTCTTTTCTCTCGCCGAAACGAAAACGCGATTTTGCACGCGTAAGATAAAGCCGTTCTTTCGCGCGAGTCACGGCGACGTACATAAGCCGTCGTTCCTCTTCCATTTCGCCTTTACTTTCAGCCCTTCTCGAATCGGGGAAAATGCCTTCTTCCAAACCGACAACGAACACGACCTTGAATTCAAGTCCTTTCGCCGAGTGTATCGTTGCGATGCTTACGCAGTCGCCGGCCTCTTCCATTTCGTCGAGATCACTGTAAAGCGAAATTTGTTGCAGGTACTCGTCGAGTCCGGCTGACGGATTTGCCTGCTCGAACTGCTCGATACCGTGAGCGAGTTCGCGGATATTGTTTTTTCTTGTCTCGTTGTCTTCGGTATTCTCGGCGTAAAACTCCTTGAACCCAGCCACCTTTATAATATAACATGTAAGGTCAAATAGCGTACCGCCGGATTTGTATGCGTTGTCGATACATTGCAAAACGTTTGTAAACGGCAGGACTTTTTTAACGACGCTCGACGGTAAATCCTCGTTTTTGTCGAGAGTGAAAATTACGTCATAGAGCGTTGTGGCGTTTACGTTCGCGTAATTGATAAGTTGCCGCACCGTGCCGTCGCCTATTCCGCGTTTCGGGAAATTGATTATCCTTGCGATAGCCTCGTTATCGTTATGATTACCGATAATTTTAAGGTACGCGAGAATATCTTTGACTTCTTTGCGCTCGTAAAACTTGAAACCGCCGTAAATCTTGTGCGGAACTCCGTACAACATAAAGCGTTCCTCAAACGTTCTTGACAGCGCGTTGATACGCATAAGAATCGCAAAGTCCGACAGTTTATAACCATAGGTCTTTTGAAGATTATAAATCGTTTGAACGACAAAATCGGCTTCGTCGCCGTCCGACCGCGCGGCGTAATACTTCACCTCAGCGCCGTCCGCGTTTTCCGTCCACAGCCTTTTATCCAGTCTTTCGGTATTGTTCGCGATTATCTTATTCGCAAGCGCAAGTATCTTTTTCGTCGAACGATAGTTTTGTTCGAGTTTGTAGGTCGATACACCGGAAAAATCGGTCTGAAAATCAAAAATATTGGTAAAGTTTGCGCCTCGCCAGCCGTAAATACTTTGATCTTCGTCGCCGACAACAAAAATGTTTCCGTGTTTTGCCGCAAGTATCTTAATTATATCGTACTGAACTTTGTTAGTATCCTGAAACTCGTCGACGTGGATATACCTGAACTTGCTCTGATAATATTCTCTTGCCTCGTCGTTCGTTTTAAGAAGGTACAAAGCCTTATTCAGAAGATCGTCATAATCGAGCGCGTTTGACTTTTTCAATTCTTTTTCATACTCGAAATAAGCCTTCGCTATGACGTCGATATTATCTCTCCACGAATAAATCTTTGCATACTCATCGGGATTTTTACCCTGATTTTTGGCATCCGAAATCGCAGCGATAACTTCTTTCGTTATATCTTCTTCGAGTTGCATGTCTTTTAAAATGCGCTTGATGCAATGTTCCTTTTCCTGTTCGCCGTAAATGGAGAAACCGGACGTATACCCGCCGAGGTTTTTAATAAACTTCCTGAGTATTCTGACGCAAAGCGCATGAAAAGTAAATACCCACACGTCAGCCGCATCATCGCCCAGCATTTTATCGAGTCTTTCTCTCATTTCGTTTGCCGCTTTGTTTGTAAACGTAATGGCAAGCACATTATAAGCAGGCACTCCCAGATCCTCTATAATATGTGCGATGCGATGTGTAAGCAGCCTGGTTTTACCACTGCCGGCACCTGCAGTTACCAGCACGGCACCTTCGGTCTGCATTACCGGTTTTAATTGTTCTTCATTGAGAGAATCCAGGGAAAAACTCATGATTTTTATCCTTAAATAATATTTCGCCGCGGCAGAACGGATAAAAAATATGCGGCACACGAACCCGAAAACGCCTTCGTCGCGATACCGCATAAATCCGTAATATAGATTATATAAGAAACGAACGTTTAAGTCAAGGCTTTTGCCTCGCCCGCTCGCGATTTCCCGGCGTGTTCGAGATAATATCGCCGGCTGAGTTCCCTGAATTTCTCCGCAAGTTCCAGAACGTATTTTTGTCTGCCGAACTCGTCGAGTTTACTATAAAGTTCTTTGTCTATAAGTTGCCCGATCGGACTCAGAGTGTCCGAATCCGTATCGAGAATTTTACAGACTTTATCGTACATTTTCTCTTCGCGTTTCGCCCTGTCGCCGTCAATCGCTTTCATTGTGTCGCGATGATATTTCGCACGTTGCAACTCATCTATGCCCCGCTTGTCAAGATCGTCGCGCGTTCTTTCCATTTCGGCGCGCTCGCGTTCAAGCCGTTGCCAGTATCCCATTCTCAACCTTTGTTTGGCAAGCAACGCGCGTTTTTTCAGTTCTCCCGTTTCTTTACAATTACTCATATCTCTTCCCTCCGTGGAATTTATACGACAATAATAACACTTCACAAAAACTATTTGCCCGCTTGTGTTTAATTCGACATAAAACGACTAAACTTCCGATATTTTGCATTCGTCGCCTTCCTCTTTCAATCCAATCGCGCTTTTTACGCCAAAATGTTTGACATCAATAAAATTTTAAAGTAACATAATTATGAAATTAAAACCCACAACCGGAGAAAATTATGAGCGACGTAAAAGGCAAATGGAGCGAAACGCGCGCATGGGAGTGGTATAACTCGCAGCCGTGGATCAGAGGGTTTAACGGCTATCCGTCAAATTGCGTAAACCGCGTGGCAATGTGGCAAGAATACAATCACAAAGAAGTATTCGACGAAATAGAATACGAATTCGGACTGGCAAAAGATACCGGATTCAACGCCGTTCGAGCCATAATTCAGTTTGAAGTATGGTATTATCAGCACGATTCGTTTATGAATAATCTCGAAGAATATCTGACGCTCGCTGACAAATACGGGATTAAAGTAATGCCGGTACTCGGAAACGACTGCACGATCCCGAAGCGCGATTTTATTCCGGTAAAGTTCGGCGAACAACACGTCGACTGGGGATATCACAGCGGAATCAGACGCGGTCCGCACACCGGCGACTATAGCGACAAGGGATATTGCCTGCTCGACAACCCCGAAATCGAGCCGGAATATTACAAAATGGTTGCCGAAATCGCCGAAAAATACGCAAAAGACGAGAGGATTCATATTTGGGACGTATGGAACGAACCCGGCAATTCAAACCGCGGCAATACGAGTTTGAAAACTATGGAAAAATTCTTTGAAATTATCCGTTCGTTCGATCCGGTTCAACCGCTTACAGCCGACGCCTGGGCTTTCGACGATAATTTTGAACCCCGCAGCGAGATCGAAAAACGCGCCATAGAACTCTCGGACGTGATCACATTCCACTACTACGGCAGTTTTGCAAACACCGTGCTTCTCATAGAAAAATTAAAATCGTGCGGACGTCCGCTGATTTGCAACGAATGGCTGAATCGTCTTGCGGGAAACGACATCGCGGAAATTTTTCCGCTATTCTATCTCGAAAAAATCGGCTCATATCACTGGGGATTGATTGCCGGATATTCGCAAACTTTCGAGCCGTGGGGCTGTTATTATCAGGAACTTATGCGCGAAGGAAGTACGATCGAATTATTCAAGTGGCAACATGATCTCTATCGTTTCAACGGACTTCCGTATGACAAAAAAGAAATCCGGGTTATTAAACGTTTCTCCAGCATTGCCGACGAACGTTTCAAAAAAGAGCAACTTAAACAGCGTAACAACGTATAAAAGCAACCCGGCGGGATAGCCCGCCGGGTTTGTCATAGGTTTTTCTTTGGTGTTTCTTTTGTTTATCGCGTTTTCTTTCGTGTTTTTATATCGCGACTTCTTTAGTATACACGGATATTACAGTATAATTCACCGTTAGTCAAGCGTTTTCGCCGCGGTTTCGCAAAATTCGACTAAAAATTTCGCGTCGAAGTATTTGCCCCCCTTGATTTATCGTTAACCGAAAGCCTAATTTAATTCAAATACAATCTTCAAAGTCGCGAAAAACAATGAAAAACGCTCCCTCGGAATTACTCTCGCGGGAGCGTTTCGTTACCTTAATAAAAAAGGCGGTTAGTTTTTAATGCGCTTTCTTGCAGCCTCTGCTTTTTTCTTTCTGCGAACGGAGGGCTTTTCGTAATGCTCTTTACGTCTGAGATCGCCCATAATG
>CAKQVV010000123.1 GCA_934277845.1 uncultured Clostridia bacterium | reverse complement strand
CGTCATAGGTATAAAAACTGTCGTAATTATAACCGACAAGGAATGCGCCCGTGGTATGCACGTCCTGATACGCTTTTGATTCGAGAACGTTCGTGCGGGCGACGATATCGTAAACGACTTTTTTGCCCTCGGAGTTGACCGTATAGCCGTATCTGTTGGTGCCGGAAATTCTGTTGAGCGTGCCGTCGACGGTTGCGAACGCGGAGTACGCTTTCTTCGACTTACCGGTGGCGGACGTAGTACCGTAGTAGGTGTCCGAATAAGCCTGAACGTAGTTGTTGAGGTTCAGCTTCTTTGTCGTCGGATAACCGTTTCCCCCGCTGCAACCTGCGAGCGGAACGCACGCAAGCGCGAGAACGAGCAAAAGAGCAACCAAGGTTTTCTTTTTCATTGTTTACAAGTCCTCCTTCTGAACTTAATTCAGGTACAACCTATATCTGATATTTATACCTTATGTACTAATTATACGGCAGACGTCGGACGTGTGTCAAGATAATTTCGGTATTTTTTGCGAAATTTTACGGATTTTTGTTTAATCCGGCGCAAAAGCGTGAATGAACCGTGGATTCGGCTGCTTTCCGGAACCGGCGGTTAAAAGCGGCGAAATCGTTGACAAAGCAGCCGGGCAGAGGTATAATATATAAGTTACTTGTACGTTTTGCGAGTTATGGAAACCGATCGCGGCGAAACGGCCGCGGACAACGAGGTTAAAGGGAACCTAAAACATGGAAACAGAAAAAGAATTTTCGTTCAGAAGTTACTTCGTTTACGCAATGAGAAAGTGGATTATTCTCGCGCTGTGTATTCTTATCGGTGCGGGCGCGGGCGTTTACTACTCGCTGGCGTACAAGACCACGAATATAGTCATGTACGAAGGCACGATCAGTTTCGACGTCGCCGAGTACGGCAATCTCTATTACACGAAAGCCGAACTCAGCGAAGGCGCGTACAATATCTGCGAGGCGAAGGGGCGCTCGATCATCGACGTCGCGTCCATACCGAAACTCAAGTCCGACGTGTACGACGCGGTAAAAACCAAGGTCTATAAAAAAGAGAAAAAAGAAACCGAAAGACTGAAAAAGTTTCTTAAAAATCTGAAAGTCACGCGCGACAGCAATTTTTCCGTGCGCGTCGATTTTGCCTATGACATTACGCGCGACGAAGACAAAGAGGTCGCTTACCTCGTGGTCGCGACTTACACTTCGCTCGCCAAAAACGATATTTATGCCGCAAACCCCGGACTTCGCGCCAAAATCGAGGATGCGATGGAGAGAGGCGACGGCGGGAAAGTCATTATCGAATCGCCCATCGGCGTCAACTATGACACCGCGGAATTCAGCGACCTTACGCAAAGCAACAGCAAGCCTTCGCTGGTCACCAGCATACTCGTCGGCGTGCTGGCCGGACTTGTCGCCGCGATCGTCGTCGTCACGCTGACCTACGTCGGCGACAAACGCATCAAGAGATTGCAGTATGTCGTTTCCGACGAGGACGCGAGAGTGTTCTCCGCGGGCTCCGATCCCTATGCCGACGGATCGCTTGTCAGGCTGACCACCGCCGCGACTTCCGAAAACATCGGCTCGCTTATGATCGCTTCGGTGGGTGCGGACGAAGAGGCGGTTAAATACGCCGCGGCGTTTGCGGACGCAATGTCGTCCACCGGCAAGAAAGTCAGGTTCGTCGAGTTCGGCGAAGGCAAAGAGGACTGGAAAAAGTATTTCGCGGGCGAACGCGAAAAAGGCGTTTTCGAGGTGTTCTCGTTCGACGGATCGGAAGAAGGCGTGCTCGGGTTTATCGCTTCAAAATCCGGCAACGCGTGTTTTGTGGTCAATCAGGCCGGCGTCAGGGCAAAAGAATTTGCCCGTGCCGTAGGCGAAGTCAACGCCGCCGGCGCAAAATACTTCGGCACCGTGCTCTATAACGTAACCGACAGTTATACGGGCTGATCACGCATGGGAAGAACGAGAAGATGAATAAGAACGACAAAGAAAAACAAAATCAGAGTTCCGTCAAGCGCTGGCGGTCGATAATAATTACCGTTGTCTGCGATATTTTGTTCGCTTGCCTCGCGTTTTATCTCGCGCGCACGATACTGTTCTTTAAATTAGACAAGCCCGCCGGTTATGAGAACGGCGAAATAGCGGTTGCCGCGGCGGCGATCGTCACGACGATAGTCACGTTTGTGATTTTCGACTGCTACAACGCGTTGTGGCGCTATGCCGGCAGAGTGGAGTTTTTCAAATTTCTCATGTCGTATATCGTCGACTTTGCGGTGCTGTTCGTGTTCAAGATCATTCTCAAAGTGGTCGTGAACACCGAAGTGTGGGTGCCGCTTATCCTCATGTACCTGCTGTTCAGCGCGATTTTCAGCGGTGCGATGCGGTTCTTCTATGCGATCGCGCACTATTTCAAGCACGTCCGCTACATGGTGGACGACAAATCGATGCCGGGCATGAAACGCACGATCGTCATCGGCGCGGGCTACACCGGTTCGCTTGCGATCAACCGCTTTATCAATAACCCCGGCGACGGCTATTATCCCGTGGCGGTTGTCGACGACGACGAAAACAAACAGGGCAGGCGCATTTACGGCATCGAGGTCGAGGGCGGCGTGGATAAAATCCCCGAGATCGTCGCTCGCCACAAAGCCGAAGCGTTCGTCATCGCGATAATGAGCATCACGAAGTCGCAGCTTCGTCATATTTACGACGCATGCGCTCCGTTCAACATGCCCATAAAAATCATGCCGTCCATTACAAACGCCGACGAAATGGCGAGCAGCGTAAAATCGCTGCGCGACATCAAGATCGAGGAACTTCTGGGGCGTGACGAGTTTCAGGTCAGGCAGGAACTCATCGACGTTTCCGTCAAGGACAAGGTAGTCATGGTCACCGGCGGAGCCGGTTCGATAGGATCGGAACTTTGCCGTCAGGTACTCAATTTCGGGTGCAAGCACCTGATCATTTTCGACCAGCACGAAAACGGAATGTTTTTCCTCAATCAGGAATTCGTCAAAAGTTATGACGTTTCGCGCTATACGCTCGTCGTGGGCACGGTGCGCGAGCGCGATAAACTCATCGAGGTAATCGACGAGTTCAAACCCGACATTATTTTCCACGCGGCGGCGTACAAGCACGTGCCGATGATGGAAATTTCCGCGACCGAAGCAATAAAGAACAACGTTTTCGGCACGCTCAACGTCATCGAAGTCGCCGAAAGCATGGGCGTAAAGAAGTTTGTGCTGATTTCCACCGACAAGGCGGTCAATCCGTCCAACATCATGGGTGCCAGCAAGCGTATCGCCGAAATGCTGATCGAAACCCGCGGTAAAACGGGCAGAATGAAGATGGCTGCGGTGCGTTTCGGCAACGTCTTAGGCTCGAACGGCAGCGTTATTCCGGTATTTTTAAACGAAATAAAGGAAGGCGGTCCGATCACTTTGACAGACCGATATATCAAGCGTTATTTTATGTCTATTCCGGAGGCGGTAAGGCTCGTGCTTCAGACGGGAGCGTTCGCCGACAGCGGCGAGATTTTCGTGCTGGACATGGGCGAGCCGGTGTATATCTACGACCTTGCGTGCGACCTTATCCGTCTTAACGGGCTGATCCCCGAACAGGACATAGAGATCAAGGTCACGGGACTTCGCCCGGGCGAAAAGATGTTCGAGGAACTGCGATACGACACCGAAGCGGTGGACACCACGCAGCACGAAGGAGTGTTTGTCAATCGTCTCGAATCCATAGACAGGGCGGCGTTCGACGAAAAACTGGCGAAACTTCGTTCGCTGGCGTTCGGAGAGGATGTCGAGGGAACTACCGACATGATCTTCACGATCGTACCCAGCGAATACCGCAAAAAAGAAGAGAACTGACGGCAAAGACGCCGCCGGCAAAAAAACGCCCGGAGCAATGCGGGCGAAGAAGGACTGCGATTAAGAAATGGAAATGAAAATCTGGCAAGCGATACTTCTCGGACTTACGCAGGGGTTAGGCGAGTTTCTGCCGATTTCCAGTAGCGGACATCTGATACTGGTAAGACGGATGATGGGGCTCGAAGGCGAGTTCCTTATGTTCGACGTGATGCTTCACGTCGGCACTCTTTTCGCTATTTTTATAGTGTTTTTCCGCGACCTTCTCGCGCTGTTCAAGCCGCCGTTCAAGACGATAGGACTGATAATCTTAGCGTCGGTTCCCGCGGTCATCGTCGGATTTTTCGCAAACGATTTCATCGAGTCGTTTTTCGCCGACGGCAAGTATCTTTGTTTTTTCTTCCTTGCGACCGCGCTCATGATGTTCGCGACGGAGTTTATATCGTCTAAAACGCAGGAAACCAAGCCGCTGGGATTGAAAACCGCCGTGTTCATGGGGCTTATGCAGGGCGTGGGCGTGTTTCCGGGCATTTCGAGGAGCGGCAGTACCATTTTCGGAGGCGTGGCGGCAAAGACCGACCGCGAGGAAGTGGCGAAGTTCTCGTTCTTTATGAGTATTCCGATTATCCTAGGTTCGGCAGTGCTGGAACTTATCAAAGCGGATTTTTCCGCGGTCAACTGGGCTTGCACCGCCGTCGGCATGGTCGTCAGTTTCGTCAGCGGTTTGTTTGCGGTCAGACTCATGATGCTTGTAATTAAAAAAGCGAACTACAAGTGGTTCGGACTGTATCTCGTCATAGTGTCTATACTGTCCTTTATTTTCCTGTTCCTCGGGATCTAGTTATGCTCGGAAAGATAAGAAATAACAAAATCATATCGGCGATCACGGGGTTTATCGACAAAAAATATTTCCCGTTTATCGCGGGCGCGGTCATCGCGGCTTTACACATTACCGGACTCAACGAGGCGGGTTTTATCTTTATAGGGTTGCTTCTTTCGTTTATCAACATCTGTTCGCCGAATATCCGTCCCGCGATCCCGGTCGTGTTCACCGCGGTGCTGGTCGTGTCCACGCGAGCGGAGAAGATGGAAACGACGGTCGATTATTTCACCGCTCCGGCTGTCATCGCCGTGATCGCCGTTGTCGTCGTTTCGGTCATCGTGACCGCGCTGCTTCGGCTGTACTTCGACAAATCTTTGCCGGCTTGCTTTAAAAAGCGTCGGCTGACCTACGGCTTTATCGCGTTTTCGGCGGTACTGGTTCTGGGGGGCGTCGGCACGCCTTATTTTGCCGTCGACAGCCTGGGGCTTGCGTTTTCGATGATTCTGACGGGGCTGGTGTTCTATATGTTTTTCTCGGGCACGCTCGTCCGCCGCGACGACGACATGGAATACCTCGGATACTCGTGCATGACCGTGGCGGCAGTGGTGATCGTCGAACTCCTCGCGCTGTATACGAG
>CAKQVV010000122.1 GCA_934277845.1 uncultured Clostridia bacterium | reverse complement strand
GGATAAGCGAAGCCGTTATGAACGCGAAAACAGAAATCGACAACGTAAAACCGGCGATCCGCAGCGAAGGAGATTGGATCGTCAACGAAATACAAAAATCGTATACGGGAGACGATACAGCCGATACGATCGACGATCCTCAGATGCGGAACATTTATCTTATTGATTCCGCTTATAAGACGGGATATAAAGTGAGTGTGACGGTTACGGCGAAAGAAACCAACGGCAGACCGGGTACGCGAGTCGGGCTTATTCCATGGTACATAGACTCGCAGAACTATATTTCCGTTTATTTGTCCAAATCTGTTTGGGACGGGAATGCGGTTTCGATGCAACTCAAGGCGATTATCGGCGGAAAACAAGCGTTTTTGCAATTCTATAACGTTTTAGACAATACGCATGAATTGATAGATGTCGATTATACCCTGACGGCTTCGGTAGAAGATAACTTCGTTGTTGTATGGTATAACGGGATCTTGTTCCTGAAAGCGGACGTTGCGGGTATTGCCGATGCGAGCGTCGACGCGGACGTGAAAATCGGAATGACGGTTTGCAATACGAAAGCGGAATTCCGTAATATCGAACAGAAAGAAATCAAAAAAGAAACCGAAATCGGTAAAGTAGGAGATTATACGGTAAAGGGATCCGGCGACGATTTCTGGTCGGTTTCCGGCACCGGGGAAGACGAAGTGATCGTCGGAAACGACGGCGACAATATCGGATTGGATTCACACATGGCTTATTATGCGGTCAAACAATTCGATTATTTCGCGAAGTATCTTGTCAGCGCGGATATGAAGGTTCTTGAATCGAGTTCGCTGGTAAACGGCAAAGTCGGACTGGTCCCGCTGTTTGTTGACGATAACAACTGGGTCGCGGTGTATATGTATAAATCGTCTGCCGACGACGGACAGATCGTGTTGCAATTGCAAGTAAAACTGGGCGGTGAAATCGTTTGCACCGCTTCCGAAGCGATTTATCCCGCAACCGAAGAATTTACGAACGTTTCGCGCGGATTCACGGTTTACGTTTCCGGCGACACTATTATCGTTTGCGTCGACGGTTCCAAAAATTATGCGATCGGAAAGAAAGTAGACGGACTGTCGGGGTTAGCCGCCGGAACGTCTTATGCCGGCGTGAGCGTAGTGGGAACGAAAGCGGAGTTTTCGAATCTGAGCGTTATCGATATTACGTCTGCTGCTGAGCCTGATCCCAATCTTACGATCGCGATTAAGAGATACGAACTCGAAAACTACAAAAGTCAAGACGATTATTATGCGGAAGAATGGGGTACGATCGAAGGATATGTCGCGGACGTCATCAACGCAATGGAGGATGACAACGCCGACGTAGAGGAACTGATTGCGGACGCAAAAACCAAAATCGATCTTGTGAAAACGAAAACGCAGGTCGACGCGGCTGCCGCCGAGGAGATAGCTTCGAAAACGGCTGCTGCGGGAGCCGAACTTGACGCGTATCTCTCGGCAAAAAACAGCGCCGATTATGCGGATGAAACCTGGAAAGCGATGCAGGCGACGATTGCACAGGCAAAGACCGATCTGGCTGCATGCAAATCTCAGGAAGAGATCGACGTCATCGTGTCAAAAGCGAAAGAGGATGTCGACGCTTTCACGAAGCTTCCGACTCCCGCGCCTAAGCCGGTCGACGACGAAAACGCGCAAGGACTTACCGCGGGCGAAATCGTTGCGATCGTATTGGCGGCTGTATTTGTCGCGGCTGCTGTCGTCGGACTCGTTCTGACCGTTGTAAAGATTAAGCGAGGTAAAAGAAAATGAAATCGACGAAATGTAAGAAAAGGACCCGGTTTTTTCTGACCGTATGTTGCGCGGTGACGATTCTTGCGTTGTTTGCCGTTTTTACGCCGTCCGTTTCCGCAAAAGCGGAAGCGGAGAACGGTTGGTCGGTCGTAAAACAGGACGGCAATCCCGTTTGGAACATAAAACAGGACGGATCGTTGTCGACCGTGCGCGATTCGGATTACGATAAGAATTTTTTAATGTGCGATTCCGATCAGGCGTACGGCGATTATAGAGTTTCGGCGCATTTCGAAGTATCCGAAAACCTTGCGGCGGCAAGCGGATCGGAAATCAAGTTCGGACTGGTCCCGTGGTATCTCGACGAAAACAACTATATTACCGCGACCGTCTGGTGGAGAAACGTCAACTGGACCGGGAGCGGAAGCGACAAAATCGCAAATCTGCTCGTCTACGGAAAACAAGACGGCCGCTTTCTTAAAATTTATAAAGGGAACGGCTTTGAAAGGCAAGAATGGACCGACTTTTGGGTGTTTAACGGATATTCGTATTTTTCCGGAGAAGAGCAAGCGACTTTGGAACAGCCGATGAACGTCGAAGGCGGTTGGGATTTTACCGTTGAAAAACGACAGGGAAGCAACACGTCGGCGGGAATCAACGGCGACGAACTGAAACTTATTCTGAACGGCGTAACCGTCGGAACGTGTCTTGTCGATATGACCGTACCTTACCGTCCGACTGCGCAGAAGGTCGGTGTAACGAGCGGGAATATGTCCTCAGCATTGACGGTAAGCAATTTTGTCGTCGAAGATCTCTCCTGTCAGGACAAAGCGGGAACGGCTGACGAATACAGCCTTTGCGAATATAATTTCAATAAGGTCGAAGGCGCGCCCGATGGTACGGTTGCCACCGGAAAGAAGGGCGGGAGTTGGACATTTCTTGACGGAACATATACCGGCGACGCATTAAACGCAGTTCGCGACGACACGCTGTATCAACTTATCTGTCCGTTACCTCGGATGACCGGACTTGATTATGAGGTAAGCGCTATGGCGAATATTGCCAATGACGAAAGCGGAAAGGAAGCCGTGGTCGGGCTGATTGCGTGGTATCTCGATCATAACAACTATATCTATGCGGACGCGGTGGAATCGGGCGACGGCGTACGGGCGCGTTTTTCGGGCGTAATTTCGGGAGAACAAATCTCTCCGATTTTGTCCGATGCGGTTGATTCCGGTGTCGCGCAGTATGAGTTGCGAGTAAATAAAGACGGCGGTGCGTTAACGTTTTATATTAACGGCGAGCGCCTGATTTCGATGAGCGACTCGGCAATATATAAAAGTATTTCGTATACGGGATTGCACCTTTCCGGATGTTCGGCAAGTTTTACGAATTACTCTGTGAAAGAAACGGAATTCGAACCGTACGACGAGTATACGCATATTTACGACAACGTTAAATACACTTTGTCGTCGAAAAGCGTGAATGACTTTGTGTTTGATAACGGAAAGTTTTCTATAAACGCCGGGAACTTTGAACATCCCGCTTATGCGATTACGGTTGCGGGAGTGTCGGGCGGAAGTCTTACGACAAAGGTTTCTTTCGCGGAAAGCGCGGTTTTCGGCGAAAACGGTTATGCGGGCGTAATGGCTTACTTTGCGGATCCCGATAATTATCTCTTTCCGACGATCGCAAGATACTCGGGGAAAGACATCCGCGCCGAAATTTACAGAAAGTCGGACGGCTCGCTTGAAAAGATATATTCCGAAAAGATTTCCGGAATTGTGCTGTCGGATCTTTTGACGCTGAAAGCGATTGTGCGGAATGACGAAATCGATTTTTATGCGGGAAATAAAACGTTGATAGACGGTTTCGTCGCAGGAAATTTGCCGATATCGTCGGATATTATGTCGGGGTTTGTTGCAAAGAATGTGAAAATTACCGCATATCTGCCTGAAAGTACCGGTTATCGGGAAAACGAATTTTACGCTTTGACGAACGAATATACCGCAAGAAGCGTCAGTTTTTCTACCTGGACGGTCGACGACGGAAATGTAACAGGCACGGCGGCAACGGGCGATCTCGACGGCGATATTTACGGGACTTTGTGGAAAAACGAACCTGTTCCGAACGTTTGCTTACGCGATATGACGGATTCTTTTGCCGATGATTATTATGTCTACAGCAAAATCAACGTTACGAAATACGATTTGGCAAATATATTCCGTCGAGTGGCGTTGATGCCGTGGTATATCGACGATAATAATTTCTTATACGTCGCATACAGTCACGTAGGATCGGGCGTTCCGGACGTCGGCATATTCGCGCGTGTCAACGGTACGGCATACAGCGATTACGACAATATCGGCGGGATCGCGTCTCTTCTGAATATGTCTCTTGAAATGGATGTGCATATAACGAGAGATAATATCGAGATTTACGCCGGGAAAAGTCCGTCGCCGATTTTCAGTTATAAAGTTCCCGGAATGGCTGCGGTATCCGAATCCGCAATCGCTTCCGGAAAGAAAATTATGGCAGGTTACAGTGTTTATGCGTTAAACGCGGTTTTCGGCGATTTCCGCGTCGGAGCGGAATTAAGCGCGGTAAATACGGAAAGACCTAAAATTACTTTTCTTTCCGACAGACCTACTTCGGCTCGCGTGAACGATACGATCACGCTTCCTTTTATAGAAGTTGTGGACGTAACGGGTGAGCCGATCAATGCGGAAGTTACAGTTACGGATCCCGATGGGAATCGGGTTGCGCTCGTTTCGAATGCGCGGTTTGTGGCTGAAAAGACGGGAAAGTATACCGTGACCGTTAACGCGAAAAACAGTTGGAACGTTTCCGCCTTACCCGTAATCTGGCAGATCGAAGTGACTGCGACGCAGGAACGCAATTCTGCCGTGGCTGTGGCGATATACGTCGCTTTGGGCGTCAGCGTAATATTGTTCGGTGCTTCGGCGGCATTTTTCTGCGTTAGTATAAGGAAAATAAAAAATCGCAATAAATAATATAGGGCAAACAAATAAGCATTATGAAAATCAACCATGTAAAGTGTTATAAGAAAGAATATCCGCGACCCCAATTTGTTCGCGAATCCTGGATGAATCTGAACGGTGAATGGGATTTTGTTTTTGACGACGAAAATATAGGGGAAACTAAAGAATATTTCCGTGCATTTCCCAGGAATGCGATCAAAATCAAAGTGCCGTTCTGCTATTTGTGCAAAGACAGCGGAATCGGAAGTGCCGTACGTCACGACAATGTCTGGTATGCGAAAAAGATCGATATCGACGAAAGTCTGATCGGATGTAAAGTAAATCTTACTTTCGAGGGATCGGATTTTGTTACTAAGGTTTGGGTTAACGGAACGTACGTAGGCATTCATACCGGCGGATATTCACGTTTCGCGTTTGATATTGCCGACCTTTTGTCTGTAGGCGATAATTTGGTTGTCGTAAAAGTCGAAGACAATAACGATATGGATCGCGCGCGCGGCAAGCAAAGGGTTCTGGATCATAATTACGGCTGTTGGTACGAGGAAACCACGGGTATTTATAAAAC
>CAKQVV010000121.1 GCA_934277845.1 uncultured Clostridia bacterium | reverse complement strand
ACGAGCGACAGCGTGAAGCCGAGTCCCATCGACAGTCCGTCAAGAGCGGACAACGCCACTCCGTTTTTGCTTGCGAACGCTTCGGCTCGACCGAGAATTATACAGTTGACGACGATCAGCGGAATAAACGCGCCTATGCTTGCGTTCAGGTCCGGCAGAAACTTCGCGATAAATAACTGAACGATAGTGACGAAAGTCGCGATGATGACTATATAGGCCGGAAGACGGACCTTGTCGGGGATCAGTTTTCTGAGCAGCGAGATGAATACGTTGCTGCAAATCAGCACGAACGCGGTGGCAAGTCCCAGTCCCAAGCCGTTCGAGATCGTATCCGATTTCGCAATCGTGGGACAAGTGCCGAGTACCAGTACGAATACCGGGTTGTTGAGAATACCGCCGAGCGCAGTTTCTTTTATTTCGTTGCGGTTAGTCATGCCGTGGCACCTCCCGTGAGTTCAGCCGCCATATAGTTCGAGATCGTAACGGCAGCGGCTACCGTGCCTACCGAATAAGTCGCGCCGGTGTTTACCGCAACGTCGTTACCGTTGATTATTCCGTCCTTTCCGCTAAGATTTCCGAAGTCGTCATGCTGCCCCGCGATCTTCGCGTCCCAGTAGGACTGCGTTTGCGAATAGCATTTCGTCTTTATGATTTTGCCGTTTTTGTCATAGGACGTGAGCATGATCACTGTGCCGTATGAGCAGTCCGCCTGCGCCTGAATGATATACGAGCCTTCGTTCTTGCCTTTAACCGCGCGGTAAACGGCGATAACCTGCCCCATTTTGACTTTGCCGGCGGCGGTAGCGACCGTATCTTTTTTATGCGCTTTGTTGACTTTTTTGATAAGGTCGTCCGCGCTCACGGTTTCAAAGTATTCGAGTGCGTTCTCGTCGGTCGCCTCCCCTGTGGGGCAAACGACGTAAAGTTCTTTCGCCATTTTTCCGTCGAGCACGGCTTCGTATTTAAGGTACTCGTTGGCGACGGCTAAAAGCGCGACGCAAACAAAGCCGATGACGAACATTACGATTACGGACTTCAGTGCGTCCGCGGTCGTTTTCTTCATAGCCATATTATTTCGCCGCCTCCTTTTCGGGTTTTGCTTTCTTTTCTTTCTTCGGTCTGACGTAGCCGAACGGGCGCGGATAGATAAACCTGTCGATGAGCGGCGTCACACAGTTCATGATGAGGACGGCGAAACTCACGCCCTCGGGATAAGCCGCAAACGTGCGGATCAGCACCGTAAACAGCGCGATTCCGAAAGCGAACACGCAGTTGCCGGCAAATGTATTCGGCGAGGTCGCGTAGTCGGTCGCCATAAATACCGCGCCGAACAGAAGCCCTCCTGACATAACGTGCGCCAGCATATTATAAAAAAGCGCGGAGCCGGTAAGGTTTTGTTTCGCCACGCCGTCGAATAATAGTGCGAACAACGCCGCCCAGCCTATTATCATAAGCGGTACGCGGAAGTCGATAGTGCCTCTTAACGACAGATAAACGTAACCGAGAAGTATCGCGACGACGCAGGTCTCGCCCACCGCCGCCGATCCGACGTTGCCTGTGAACAGATTGTAAAGCACGCCCGGCGTTGCGGTCTTGTCTCCGCCCAGCCACGTTGCGCCGGTGGACGCCTGAAATCCTATGCCGATCGTGTCGGACGCCACGAATTTTGCGGCGAAAGTAAGGAACAAAAACACACGCGCGGTGAGCGCGGGGTTGGCGAAGTTTCTGCCGATACCGCCGAAAAGTTCCTTTACGAGCACGATCGCGACAAGCGAACCGAGCATGCACACCAGCACGGTGTCGAAACTGAACAGTGCTCTGCCCGATGCGGACACGACATTCATTCCCCAAACGTTCAGCGTTGCGGGAATATTGAGCGCGAGGAGCACCGCCGTGACGAAGCACGAGAAGTTCCACACCGACGAATTGCGTAAGCCGTCTTTGTTCCACGCCTTTTTTGTCGCAAGATCGTATAAAAGTTCGAAGCCCCAGCAAGACACAGCGCACACGATTATATTTATGATGACGTGATAACCGAAGAAGAACGCGGCGGCGATTACCGACGGAACGAGCGCAATAAGCACGTCCGTCATGATTCCGCGCGTGGAATTACCCTTCGACGTTATCTGAGGAGAAGCGGAAACAACGTAGTCAGCCATTATTTTTCCTCCCTTTCAATTGTTTTTTAGCGAGTCTGAACGACTGGACGAGAGTACGCTTTGCCGGGCAGATGAACGTACACGAGCCGCACTCGATGCAGTTGTTCAGTCCGTATCTGACCGCCGTGTCGACGTCGCCGGCGCGGGTGTAAAGATCGATATACATGGGCATAAGGCGCATGGGGCAAACGCGCGCGCATCTTCCGCAGTTGATGCAGGGCGAAGGCTTGCCGGTGAACGCTTCTTCGTCGGTCATAAGCAGCAAACAACCGGTGGTCTTGGTGCAGGCGATCGTGCCGCCGGATACCGCCGTGCCCATCATGGGACCGCCGTTGATCATTTTGACCACCCGTGCGCCCTCTTTCAAGCCGCCGCAATACTCGATCACGTCGTTGTAAAGAGTGCCGGTGCTTACCCAAAGGTTGCGGGGATTCGTGATACCGCCTCCGGTTACGGTCATTATTCTTTTATAAAGAGGTATGCCCTCGGTCACGGCAAAGTACGTCGAAAAGGCGGTGTGCACGTTGGCTACCACCACTCCTACCGCGCTCGGAAGCGCGCCGGTCGGGATCTTTCTGCCGGTAACGCCGTAGACGAGTTGCTTTTCCGCGCCTTGCGGGTATTTCGTCGGAAGCACGGTGACGATAATATCGTCCGATCCGCTCCCCGCGATATAATTATTAATTGCGGCAATCGCCTCGGTTTTGTTGTCCTCGATGCCGATATACGCTTTGTCGAGTCCGAGCGATTGCGCCAACATTCTCGCCCCCGAAACAAATTCGCGGGCGTACTCGATCATGATGCGCGTATCGCAGGTTATGTACGGCTCGCATTCCGCGCCGTTTATAATAAGCGTATCTACGGGCACGGGACTTTTCAGTTTGACGCCGGTGGGAAAACCCGCGCCGCCCAAACCTACTATGCCCGCGAGCGTAATTCTGTCGGTAATTTGTTGCGGCGTGGGATCGACGAGCGGATCCAGCCGCGTTTCTTCGTAAAGACCGTCGTTTTCGATGACGATATGTTCGGCTTTTCCCGTCGGCGTCGGACGTTTTTCGATGCTTTTAACGGTGCCTGATACCGGCGAATACACATTGCTGCTGATCGCGCCGTCCGCTTGTCCGATAAGTTCGCCGGCTTTTACGCGTTGCCCGGGCGAAACCACCGCGACGGCGGATTTGCCGATGTGTTGAGACAGCGGGACGTACAGCGTGGCGGGAGCGGGCATGACCGTAACGCTCTCGTTCGCCGTCAGTCCTTTCATTCCGTCGGGGTGCACTCCGCCCTTGAAACGATACTGCAAAAATCCAATCCTCCATAAACCATTGACTCTTTCCGGAAAAAGCGAAACGGGTTTCCCCTGCTCGTCTTATTCCGGAATTGCGTCCGGCTGATATGAACGATTTTACCATAATATACCGAAAAAGTAAAACGAAAACGCCTGATAATTTCGCAGAAATCGGTACAACGGATTGTTGGCGGTGCGATTTTTGACGATTGTACGTGATGCTTATTCTTCCGGACTTACTTCATCGACGAATTTCTTATCCGCCGTGTATGTTGCGATTGATTCTTTCTTCTCTTTTTGTTTTTTAATAAACGCGACCACCGCGCAAACAAGTTGATAAACGCCGAGAATCATAAGAAAGATGCCGAAGTACACGGAAAGACTTTTTCCGTCGACGATTTTCGACAACAACGACGCGCCTACGCTGGCGGTGACCGCGGGTATTGCCGTAATCGGAACATGTCGGAACTCGACTAGTTTGTTTTTGATGTGGATAACCAGCGCCACAAGCGACATCGGTATAAACGCGATGAGATTGACCGCTTGCGCCAAGTGCTGATCGGTGCCGGTGAACAACGTGAGAAGCGGAATAAGCAGCGTGCCTCCGCCCATCCCCATGCCGCCGATAAGACCGCCCGCCGCGCCGATCGCGATAAAAATCAGAATTTTTACAAGCATAGACTACCCTCTGAAAAACGTGAGTTTCACGCCGACTCCTATCATCATCAGCGCGAAAACGAAAGCAACGATATTCGACGGGAGTTTTTTCAGAAGCAGCGCGCCCGCGATTCCGCCCGTTATGCACCCGCCTGCCGCGCCGAGCACCGGCATCCACTCGAAAAATCCGCTTAAAATATATGTTATCGCTCCCGCGGTACTCACGGGAAGTATTACCGCGAGTGCCGTTGCGTGAGATTTCTTGACCGGACATTTCAGCACCTTTTCGAGCAGCGGCACGAGCAACATTCCTCCGCCTCCGCCGAAAAAACCGTTTACGAATCCTACTGCCGCGCTGAGGAACGCGACCGCCGCGTTTTTGAGAAATTTTTTCATTCGTTCTATTCCTTATTATAATATATATAGGCGCAAAAACCATTCGCGCCGCGTCACTGCGCCGCAAATCGTTTTCATGCTCATAGTTTGCGCATTATTTACGCAAAATAGTACCGCGGACTAAATAAAGAAAGCGTTGCGGTGTTAAGTTTTCGTGAAAATCGGGAATTTTTTCGTCAAGACCGCTTAAAACGATTGCCAAAAATCGCGCGTTATTATATAATTATACAATGCTATGACTATACACTCGCGTGTTGCGGCTTCATCCGTTCGGCGCGAATCGAAGTCACGGACATTCATACGCGAAAATAACTAAAAAGGTGCAAACAATGAAACAGTTATCCACATTCAGAAAACGCGTCACGGTTATCGTTGCCGTCGTACTTGCCGTCTGCCTGTTCTGGGTAGCGGGTGCAGTCACCCGTATCAGCCCTGCCGGCGCGGAAACGGAAGATTACGAAGGCTGGACGAAAGCCGTATCGATTTCCAACTCGCAGTTCGGCGACGTCGGTTCGGGCGAAATTCCCGCCCCCAACAACTGGACGGGCGCGAGCATTTTCAACAATACCGGCTCCGCGGTAAAAAGCGGCGTGCTGAAACTCGACGAGTATAACGATTCTAATAAGGATAATTATAAACTCAACGAATACGACGAGTATAAAAACACCAAACCCGATTCGCCGTTCGGTCACGGAAAAGACGCTTCGCAACCCGATTACTTCGAGGGCACAAACCGCAACGTTCTTCTGATCAACGCGAACAAGACGGCTACCGCTTTCGGCTATACCTCCGACAGTTTTACCCTCTCGCCCAACTCTTATTATAAGATCAGCGTCTGGGCAAAAAC
>CAKQVV010000120.1 GCA_934277845.1 uncultured Clostridia bacterium | reverse complement strand
GCGTAACCGATTCTGTGCGCTCGCCGGCGGCATTGCTTTCGTCGCGAAAATCGTTGATTCTGTTGGAAAGACGTTTGATTTCGTCCTGAAGACGTTGCGTGGTTTTGGAAAAACGCACTTCGTCGCGAAGTTTGGTCACTTCGTCATAACCGCCCCCAAAATCGTCATAGGAATCCGGAAGTCCTTGAATCGTTTGCCTGATCTCAGCAATTTCGTCCAGAACTTTATCGAGTTTTTCGTCTTCAAAATCGTCGAAAACGTCATCCCCGACGAATGAGCCGGTCTTGCGGTAATCGTAATTATCGTTCATAAGAAATTCTCCTTATAAATTACGTCAAATAAACTTAATAGCGGTTTGCGGGATTACCGTTGTTTCGTCCCGCGCGATCGCCGAGAGCAGTTGCCTCGTTCATTGTCCTGCGAATCATTTCCGCAAGCACGTTATCGCTCATTTCGTCTTCGTCGAGCGAAATCGACAAACGATAAAGTTTTTGTTTAAACTCTTTGGCTGCCTGCAGGCTGTCTATATATTTCAGATTCTTACGCATGGCAACTATCTGAGCCTTTCGGCGATCGATCTTACTCGCGGAATCCATGGCGTAATTTTCAACCCGCATCATCGCTCGCTGTTCTTTTTCTCTCAAAGCAATGCGTTCGAGTTCGTTTAACCTGTTCATAATTCGACGCAACTGCTCGCCGGTAGGTGGTGCAGGCAAATTCGACTGACGCACTCCGGACCCGCCCGGACGCAAAACTTCAACGGGCTCTTGGCTTACCGCAAATTCTGCGGTTTTATCCGCCGTCACGGTGTCGACGATTCTACGCGCCCGTGCCGAATTGATGCGGTCACGTTCGGTTTTATCCAGCGCCGATTTTTTGGATATACGCTCTTTTGAAATAACGCCGCTTCCGGATTCGACCAGCGATGCGGGCGAAAGCGACGGCAAAATTTTGTCGCAATCGGATGCCGCTTTTTCGTAGTCGGCACGAGCCAGCCTGAGTTCCGATAATGCAGCCGCGACTTCGTCTTCGTACGCGCGTTTCAAATCCTGCTGTTTTTTATTGAACTTTACCTTTTTTCCTGTGAGCGCGTCATATTGCTTTTGCGCCGCGTCGTATACTTTTTTCGATTCGGTCTTTTTGTACTCGTATTCTTCTTTGAGTTGTTCATATTCGAGCTCGCCTACGACTTTATCTTCCGCAACTATTATATCGTCGAGTTCGTATTTTTCGGAATCGAGAAAATCGTTTGCCTTACGTTTCGCCACAGCGTAACGAGCGAGTTTATCCTCTTTCGTTCCGATAAGTTCCTCTTCTTTGGCGTCGAGCACGATAAGTCTGCGGTTAAGTTCGCCGATCTTGCGCGTCGTAAGTTCGATTTCCTGTGCGCCGTAAGAAAGTTTCAGTTCGTTCATCGCCGCGTCGAGTTTTGCTTTCACATAATGTTTTTGCGAATGAACGTCGCTAAGTTCCGAATCGGCTTTCACGATTTCGCGGTAAGTGCGATTGGCATCGGTAAGCAAAGGCTTTAAGTCGCCGTACTTGTTCATGAGCGTACGTGCGCGGTTGTCGTTCTCGATTTTTTTAAGTTCTGCGCCGACGGTTTCGTTCAGTCTGTCAATATCGGCATTCACAAACGACAATTCGCGTTCGGTCTTTGCAATTTCGGTTTCGAGATAATTAAGAACGCTTTTGAGAAGTTTCTCTTCTCCTTCTTTCTTCTCCACGCTTCCACGCAAAGTTTCCGCGGTACTTACGTTATTATCGAGTTCCGATCTGATCTTCGCAACCGTTTGTTTATTGGATTTCTCAGTCTTTTTGTCGGCGGTGAGAGTACCGAGTTCGGCTTTGAGTTTTTCACTCGCCGCACGACTTGTAGAAATAATTACCTTATTATCTCTCACGTAACGAGAAATTTTCTCCAGTTCGTAATTTACTTTATCGCGACGCTCCCTAATCGTTTTCAGTTTATTCTCCGAATCTTTTGCGACGCGCATTTTTTCGCGAAGCGTACGCATATCTTCGGTTTCATGCGTTTCGTCGTAATAAGTTTCGGTTATCTCGCAGTTTTCGTTTTCGACGGGAGCATACGGATCGAATCCGAGCAGTTTAACTACCGGATCGGCCTCAACTCGTGTTTTATCCGCATTCCCTTTTTTCTTTGCTTCTTTTTTCGCTGCCTTTTCGGCTTGAAGGATTTCTTTACGCGATTTCACCGCAATATCGCCCGTAGCGGAAACAACGACAGTATTCTTCGTTGTCTCGCCGGAATATTCGTCAGATTTTGCCGCGCGCGATTCCTTTTTTATATCCCTTATAATAAAAATCAAAAACAGTGCCAGCACCAAAATACTGACCGCCGCAACTATTACGTCGATAAGGCTGACCGAATAATTCCCGATAGTAAATAGTTCCATTTACGTCTCCCGTTTCCATGTATTCAATCTTAAACGCGTTCGGTTTAGTCATAACGCCATATATAGCGTATATATGGATATTATATCCGATTTCAAAAATAAAGTCAATATAATTATATATTTTCTTGCATTATATAAATATTACTAGCGTTACTACGATAAAATAATTTACTTCAATAAAGAAAAATATACCCGAAATGCTTGCTTTTTATTATCTTTAATATTATAATGTTACAAATGTGCTTTATTACAATAAATAATTTCTTTGTCACGACAACATTTTTTAATAAAGGAGAGCCGATATGAGAGTTTACAATTTTTCCGCCGGTCCGTCGATGCTTCCCGAGGAAGTATTGAAAAAAGTACAGGCGAATCTTCTCGACTATGAGGGAACGGGAATGTCCGTTATGGAAATGAGCCACCGTTCGAAACCTTATGAAAAAATCAATGCCGAAGCCGAATCATTGCTTCGCGATCTTATGAATATTCCCGACAACTACTCGGTGATTTTCGTTCAGGGCGGCGCGTCGATGCAGTTTGAAGCCGTACCGCTCAATCTTGCGCACGGTTCGACCGACACGAGAGGCGATTACGTCGTGACAGGAAATTTCTCCAAGAAGGCTTTTTCCGAAGCAAAGAAATACGGCGACATGCTGAAAGTCGCGTCGAGCGAGGACAAAAACTATACTTATATTCCGAAACTCGACGCGGGTATGTTTCGTCCGAATGCAGACTATGCGCACATTTGCTATAACAATACTATTTTCGGTACTCGCTATTCGTCCGTCCCGGACACCGGAAACGTGCCGCTCGTTGCCGATCTTTCGTCGTGTATTCTCAGTCAGGAACTCGATGTAAGCAAGTTTGCCGTAATATATGCCGGCGCACAGAAAAATATCGCCCCGGCAGGCGTAACGATCGTTATTATCCGCAATGATGTGCTCGGCAAAGAAAATCCCTGTTGTCCGACTATGATGAAATGGAGCACGCAAGTTGAAAATAAAAGTCTTTACAACACGCCTCCCGCTTTTGTAACCTATGTCGCGACCGAAGTATTCAAATACCTGAAAAGCATCGGCGGAGTGAAAGCGATACAAAAAATCAACGAATATAAGGCAGGATTACTATACGACTTTATCGACAATTCCGACTTCTATAAAAACCCCGTTGTGCCCGAATTCCGTTCTATTATGAACGTACCGTTTACTACCCCGACTCCCGAACTCGATGCCAGATTTGTAGATGAGGCATCAAAAAACGGTCTGGTTTCCATCAAGGGGCATCGGCTCGTCGGCGGCATGCGCGCCAGCATTTATAACGCCATGCCCGTCGAGGGAGTAAAAAAACTGATCGACTTCATGACAAAGTTCGAAAAAGCAAATCGCAATTAAGGAGAAGACAATGCATAAAATCGTAAAGTTAAACGCAATAAGCGCAGCCGCCGATCAGGAATTCGGACAAAACTATGCTTTCGGTGAATTTCCCGATCCCGAAGCAATACTTCTCCGTTCATTCAACATGCACGATTATGAAATCCCCGCTTCTGTCCTGTGCGTCGGGCGTGCGGGCGCGGGCGTAAATAACATTCCTACTCCCGAATGCAGCGAAAAGGGCGTCGTCGTATTTAATACACCGGGCGCAAACGCCAACGCCGTGAAAGAACTCGTAATTTGCGGTTTGTTTCTTGCCGGCAGAAAAATTACAGACGGTATCGCCTGGGCAAAAACGCTCGCAGGCAAAGGCGCGGAAGTCGGCAAAGCCGTCGAAAAAGGAAAAAACGCGTTCGTAGGCTGCGAAATAAAAGGTAAAACGCTGGGCGTAATCGGTTTGGGCGCAATCGGCGCAATGGTAGCAAACGCCGCCGTCAATCTCGGTATGAAAGTACTGGGATATGATCCGTACATTTCCATCGACGCAGCGTGGAACCTCGATCACCACGTCGAAAAAGAAACCGACATAAACGAAATATTCAAAAAAAGCGATTTCATCACTTTGCACGTGCCACTCAACGACGGCACATGCTCGACCGTCAATGCCGAAACCATCGCGCTCATGAAAGACGGTGCGGCAATACTCAATTTCGCACGCGGAGAACTTGCCGACGAAGCGGCGGTCATCGACGCGCTTAAATCGGGCAAGTTGTCCAGATACGTCACAGACTTCCCCACCGACGCGCTTCTTTCAACCGAAAATGTCGTCGCAATACCGCACCTCGGTGCAAGCACGCCGGAAGCCGAAGATAACTGTGCCGTGATGGTAGCACGGCAAGTCGTAGATTTTATCGAGAACGGAAATATAACAAACTCGGTAAACATGCCTGCTTGTTCGCTGCCACGCCAAGGCAAAAGCAGGATTACGATATTTCACCGTAACGTAAAGAACATACTCGGATCTATTACTTCCACTATCGGAAGCGCAGGCGTCAACATTTCCAACCTTATGTCAAGATCAAAAGGCGACTACGCTTATCTCATTCTCGATCTGGACGATACGCTGTCGACCGAAACTCTCAAAGCAATTTCAAATACGAACGGCGTTTTACGGGTACGTTCGCTGTAATCAAACAGAAATAATAACAAAAAGACGGAACGACAAACGAACGCTCCGTCTTTTTGTATACCATGTTTTTATTGTTGTTTCTTTCTGACTTCGGGATTGAACACAGTTCCGTCTACGTAGTAGTTTTTGCCTGTTCTTCCGTAGTAAAAAGTCATATTGACAAGATTGATAAAGAACATAGTAACAGGCACAGATACCAAAAGCCCGACTCCGAACGTAAAGACTCCGACGAACACGTTGAGCGCGACGGCAATCAGCCATACGATAAAAAATAACGAAAACAACGAGCCGAAATGGCGGAACGCGTGACGGATCGAGAATCCCAGCGATGGAAAAATTTTCTTCCCCTCTACCACCATCGCCGGTGACCACGCGGAAATAAGCGTATATCTGAAAGAAAGAAAAACCAAAAGCGTAAACGACAATATCGTGGGTGCAAGAATTACCG
>CAKQVV010000119.1 GCA_934277845.1 uncultured Clostridia bacterium | reverse complement strand
GGGTGGACGATCCCCGGCTGAGCCTGTGCCTGGACGTGGGCCACGCCAACACCTGCGTCAGCACCACGCCGCCGCTAAGCGGCGAGTAACCGGTGACCGACACCGGGTTTACGTCCGCGAGCGTCTTTTTGAACACCACGTTGTTCACGACCGTGCAAAGCCCTGCGGCAAGCACGAGTATCGATCCCAGTCCGAAATCGAACTTAGCCGATTCGAAGTTGACCACCAGTACCGAAGCCACGCCCAGTACCGCGCCCGCGATCTTGCCCCAACTGAATTCGTCCTCTTTGAAGAACAGGAACGATACGCACACGAACACTACTACGCCCGCCTGTTTCAGAAGCGCGGTTTTGCCCGCGTCCACGAGGCTCAGTCCTATGTAAGTGCAGGTATAATGCAGTACCACCGCGAACAACGCGACTAGCGAAGTCCCTATCAGTTTTTTCGGTCGGCGTACGAGATAAGTCCGCTTGGTACATACGCAGAACAGCGAGAGGATAAAGCCGCTTATCGTAAACCGCACTCCCGCGAACAGTATCAGGTTCGGGTAAAAGGTCGTATCGATGGAAAAAACCTTGTAGCCGTACTTGACGAACGGAAACAGCGCGCCCCAAAGCAGCATTACGAACAGGCTGACGAGTACTATTATAATCGTTCTACGGGCGCTCGCGTCAAGTTTTTTACGCTTGCGTTCGGCTTTTTTCGGTACTTCGGAGCGGTTTTCGCCATCCGACGAAGTCGAAACCGCACTACCCGAAACGCCGTAATCCGAAGAAGCCGCAACGGTTTCGTTTACCGATTCGTTTTCCATTTTTCAGTCCTTCGGTTCGGTCCCGCGAGTCGCAAGGCATCTGCCGCCGTCGACTACCAGATTGTGTCCGGTGATAAAACGCGCGTCCTCGGACGCAAGGAACATGACCGCAGCCGTGATGTCGTGCGGCGACGGAGTCATTCGCAAATAGTTCGTGTGCGAAAGATCGCCGCCGGTCGCGTTCGCCGTGGGGATCATACCCGGACAAACCGCGTTTACGTTCACTCCGAACTTGCCGAGTTCTTTCGCCATAGACTTGGTCATGCTCAGCACGCCGCCTTTCGACGCTCCGTACTCGGTGTGCATGACGTGTCCGTTCAGCCCCACGACCGAAGTGGTATTGATTATCTTGCCGCCCTTGCCTTTTTCTATCATGGCTCTCGCGCACTGACGGGCGAAATAATAACTGCCGTAAAGATTGACCTTGATAATTCTGTCGAAAATCTCCGGCGACTGCTCGTACGAGAGCGCGCGGTCTTTTCTCGCGCTTCCGCCGGCAATGTTCGCTAGCACGTCCACGCCGCCGAAGTCCGCGACTATATCGTTCACGCACTTCTCGACCGCGTGAAAATCGGTCACGTCGCAAACGTAAGCCTTCGCTTCGCCGCCGTTTTCGGTAATTTTCTTTACCGTTTCGTTCGCGGTTTCGCCGTTAAAATCGACTACCGCGACCTTTGCGCCCTCGGCTGCGAACGAAATCGCCGTATCCGAGCCGATGCCGCCGCCTGCGCCCGTCACTATAACTACCTTGTTTTCAAATCTTTTCATAGTATCTCTCCTTAATTTGCGTCGCTTTTAATCTACGTCGTAGCCGCACGCTTCGAGCGTATATTTTTGCAAGTTATACTCGTGTTCGAAATCCACGTCGTAGGGAATCGCGCCTTGAATCATATCGATAAACTCGCGCATCATCACGTCGTAGCGCCCCTCTTCGGGAATATCGATCACGCGGTGACAGTCCTTCCACGGATTGCCCTCGCCCGCCGCGGCTTCGCGAACGATCATCGGGCACTCGATGGGCGAAACGCTGACCGTGCCTTTCTCGCCGTACACCGTGAACTCGCGCATGCCCCAACCGTTGACTTCCACGCTCGAGGTTTTTACCGTCGCGATCCCGTCGGGGTACGACATCACGATAACCGAAGTGTCGGTTAGTTCTATCCCGCCGTCGCCCGAAACCGCGTTGAACGCCGTAAGTTTTTCGGGGTTGCCTTTCAGTTTCATCACGAGATCTATGAGGTGTCCGCCGAATATGAACGTCGAGGGGCATTTCACGCCGTAGCCCGAAAGTTGGCGTTTGAACCACTCGGGGTGCTTGGTGCTCATGGTCGCAGTGATATTGTATATCCGCCCGAGTTCCCCGCGTTTCGCCTTATTAAGAACGTATCTGATACCCGCGTTGTAGCGGTACATATACCCCGTCTGGAACACGAGTTTTTTGTCTTTTGCGATATCGAGGAACTTTTTGTAAGCGCTAAGGTCCGTTCCGGCGGGTTTGTCCATGTGAACGTGCAGTCCGCGCTCGGCGCAGATCGTCGCCGTAGCCACGAGGTCGGGAACGGAACTTTCCACCATTGCCGCCTCTACACCGGTCGCGAAAAGTTCGTCAAGAGAAAGCCGCGGAATATCGTCGTAAACGCCGGGATTCTCCTTTACCCGCCGCGCGTACGTTTCGTCGCTCGGCTCGTAAAGCCCCGCAATCTCCGCGCCGTCGGTTTTGCGTAAAGTGCCGATCGCCGCAGCCGCGTGATTGTGTCCTATTCCGAATATCCCTATCCTCGTTTTTCTCATAAACGCTCACTCCGTTTTCCCTAAAGCTTACCTGAAATTATCGGGTTACGTAGTAAATTATAAATCATACCGCGCCGCATGTAAATAGTTAAAGTGATATTTTTGTCTTTTATGATACCGAATTAGTTTGCGTAAATTGAGATAAACCACACGTTTTTCCTTGACTTTTTTATCAAAAATGCTTTACAATAAGCCTGTTATGAACAATCTCGACGTATCCGAAATTATCTTAAATCGTATCGTCGCAATCAACACGATTGCCAAAAACGATCATCGCGTGGTCACCAGAAACGACCGCTCGACCTATGCGCTTACCATGAAAATCGCCGGGCGAACGACTTACGTTTGCGGCGGCGAACGTTTCGTGTCCGACGTGAACAATATGCTGCTTGTCGACAAAAACGCGCGGTATCAGTGGCAGATGGACGAGAAAGGCAAGTGCGTCATGATCGAGTTCGAGGGGAACGTCGGCAGCGAGCCGTTCGGTTTTATCGACTTCACTCTTACCGATACCGCCGCGCAGGAAGTCTCCGCGCTGTTCGTCTCGGCGGCCAACCTCTGGGATATGAAAAAGGATAATTATATGCTCAAGTGCAAGTCCATTTTCTACCGCATACTCGACAAAGCCACCGCGCACAAAAAGCAATCGTACCTTCCCAGCAGTTACAAACATATGCTCGAACCGGTAGTCAACTATATCCACGCCAACTACGGCGATCCCGACATCACCAACGATACTCTCGCCGCTATCGCAGGCACCAGCACCGTGTACTTCCGCAAGATTTTCACCAAGGCTTTCAACGTTTCGCCCATAAAATACCTGCGCTCCGTCCGCATCAAAAAAGCCACCGAACTTCTTATCGGCGACGGCTCGTCCGTCAGTGAAATCGCGGAAGCTACCGGTTACGGCTCGCTGTACAACTTCAGTAAAATGTTCAAACTCGAAACCGGCGTTTCTCCGCGCGAGTACGCCGCTACCTACTCCACCCGAAGAGAATCTATCGGAGAATAACTCGGAAAAATTAACGATAACGCCGTAAATCCCCGCCGCGGAACTGGAAATTATCCTTTTTCAACCCGCTAAACGAAAAAAGGAACTGCAATCGATTGCAGTCCCTTTTTGTTATTATTTAATTCCCGTTAATCGGCGATAAGCGTAAACGCGCCTTTGGAAGAGCCGAACATTAAACCGGGTTTCGCGTTGCCGTCCGTTTTGGTCGTAAAATCGGTATATTCGCAATCGGTTTCAACGCCCTCGACGTAGAACTTAACGTTCGTCACAGTCCAGTTTCTGTACTTGATACCGCTATTGCTGGAACGCCCCATTACTCCGCCGAGAGAAGCGTTCGTAGTGCCATCCAACGCTTTCGTGACTTTGATTTCGCAATCTTTGACCGTAACGGTATCGATAGTCTGCGTTTTTCCGTTTGCGTTGACAAGTCCGACGATACCGCCGACCCAAGTCTTTCCGACTACGTTACCGGTGTTTTCCGCTCCCGTCAAAGTCAGCGTACCGCCGTTCACATACCCTACGATTCCTCCGACGTATTTGCAATTTTCAGCGACGATATCGCCGTAATTGTTGCAATTCGTTATCGTCGCAACGCCGGTTACGCTGCCGACCATACCTCCCGCGGTACACGACGCCGATGCGGTCGTAACGTCGGCATAGTTATTGCAGTTTTCTATCGTTCCTCCCGCAGTTGTCACTAATCCAACTACGCCGCCGACGTGCGAAGCCGAAGTAGTCGAATTTCTGACTACGCTGCCATTTACGGTCAGATTTTTGACTGTACCGCCGGCAAGATAGGTTACGAAACCCGCCGCGCAATCTAGGTTAAGATCGACGTAAGCGGTTTTGCCGTTTCCGTCGAGCGTGCCGGCAAAATACATATTTGCCGAACCGATCGCTACGGTCGCAGGCTCGCTTTCTGTACCTATGTCGATAAGCAGTTTGAAGAATTTTTGACTGTACGCCTTTTTAAGATCCGCAGACGCTACTCCTTCCCCTGTCGCAAACGCCAGATAATCTACCATATTCGCGATAGTGTACGGGTTCGTTTCGTCGTTTGCGAAAGCCTCGTCGTCCTTCTGAGCCGCGATAAGTCCGTCGCCCGCTTTCCAAGCATCGAGATAGGCAATAGAATTTTCGCAAGTCGCGTCGGAGAAATGCTCGCCGCATCTCGAACATGTGTAATATTCTTTCACGCCGGTCGTGGCATAGGAAGCCGCAACCGCAGCCGTTACTTTGCCGTCGTGTCCGAGTTTCGCGGTTTCGTCGCCCGTTTTCGTATAGCCGCAATCGCAGGTATAGGTCGTGTAGCCGTTCGCCGTGCAGGTGGGAGCGGTGACCGACGTCGTAAAGTCGTGCTGAGTCACGTTCGTTTTTTCACCGCAGGAACACTCGTTCCAGTGGTTTGTGTCGTCGTACTTGACGGTATCGTAACTATGAACGTGCGCGTCGGCAAGCACGTAAGTCGTTACGCCGCCGTCCTCGGTGGAATTGACGACTTTTCCGTCCACGCCCGAAGTAACCGTCAGCGTGTAGCCGCCGAGAATAACCCTCAAAGTCTGTCCCTCGCCCAGAGTCGTTTCGCCGTCGGCAAGGAGCGTGACTACGCCGTCGTTGCCCGCCGCCTCTATCGCCGCGCCGAGCGTCGCGTAGCGCGTATCGCCTACTTTAGCCACCGCTATTAGTTTGTCGGTAATATCCTTTCGGTAAGTTGCCGAGCATACGGAACAAGTGTATTCGGTATAGCCGTTCTCGTCGAACGTGGGATCTGTCGTAGCGCCCTTGACCCGCGAGCAAGCGACGGTTTCCTTGTGTTCGGCGTTTCTCGAACAAACGCGGGAGTGCGTTTCCTCGCCCTCGTCGTGCGCCCACTCGCCGTAGTCG
>CAKQVV010000118.1 GCA_934277845.1 uncultured Clostridia bacterium | reverse complement strand
ATACGACTGCTTAACTCCGGATTCTTCTTTGCGTCGTTCATCAGATTCTTGATACTGAACGCAAATCCGTCGTAAGCCTGCTGCATTTCCTTCAGGATTTTGCGACGCGACTCCGCAGTGTAAAACTTCTCGTTAATTTTATCCAGTCTGCCGGTTACGTCGTTTGCAATCGCAAGAAGTTCGTTATTTTTTGAATAAGCCGCCTGCAATTTTTCACTTGATACCGTCTTTCTTTCCGCAATGGCAACGAGTTCGTTTTTGACCGCCGAAAACTGCTCGCCGTAACGCTTTAATGTTTCGTTGTCGGCAACAATGCGCTCACTCATGCTTTCGGTAGACGAAGTCAATGCGTCGCGTTCGGCAAGAAGCCTGGACATATTCGCCTTGATATCAGCAAGTCTGTCCATCGCGTCAAGTAGTGCTTGCTGGTTGGTCTTTGCGGCATTTTCGCCCTTCGTAAGTTTTTCCACCGCCGCAACGTAATCGGCACGATATTTTTCGACTTCCGCCTTTGCGTGTTCAAGCGCAACGTTTTTATCGTAGCGTTCGGCTTTTATAAGTTCGATCTTATCAAGCGTTTCTCTGCATTCGAGATCGAGCGCGGCGTTTTCGCCGCTGAGACGCTTATTTCCGTCGGCAAGCGCGGACAACCTCTCTCTCAAAACTTTCATATCGCCGGCTTGTTTTTCAAGACCGACGGTAAGCGTGAGAAGTTCTTCACGCAGCGCGTTTATGTTACGATCGATCGTGGTAAGTTCGTACATTGATTCGTTGTACGACGCAACTGCCGATTCGTAACTTTTTTGCTTCATGTCAATCGCTTCGCCGATTCCGTTAAGGCGAGTATTTATAACCTCTTTAGCCTGCGATGCGGTATCATACTGATGAATATATGTATTGATTTCATGACGACGCAAACTGTCGCGCATATCGAGCCATTTTTTCGCGGTTTCGGCTTGACGTGTGAGCGGTTCGAGTTGCTTGTTTTTTTCTTCCAGAATATCGGTTATACGCAAAAGATTGTCGCGCGTTCTGCCGAGTTTTCTCTCCGCGTCGACTTTTCTTGCCTTGAATTTGGAAATTCCCGCTGCTTCTTCAAATATCTGACGTCTGTCCTCAGGTTTTGCCGAGAGCAATTCGTCGATTCTGCCCTGTCCGATAATGGAATAGCCCTCTCTGCCCATGCCGCCGTCGCGCAGCAGGTCTACTATGTCTTTCAATCTGCACGTCGTGCGGTTAAGCGCGTATTCGCTCTCGCCGCTACGATAAAGTTTACGGGAAATCACGACCTCTTCATAGTCGAGCGACGGAAACAATTTTTCACGGTTATCGAAAACCAGCGCAACTTCACAATAAGACATCGACTTGCGTTTTTCGGTCCCGTTGAATATAACGTCCTGCATTGAATTTCCGCGCAAAAGTTTTGCCGACTGTTCGCCCAAAACCCAGCGAATACTGTCAGCTACGTTACTTTTGCCGCAACCGTTCGGCCCGACGATTGCGGTAATACCTGCATCAAACGGTATCTCGTGCTTGTCCGCAAAAGATTTAAAGCCGTAAATTTCTATCCTTTTGAATTTCAATCCGGTTATCCTCTCGCATGTGTAGTAAAAGAACGGATATTTTCTATTCTTTTATAGCGTCTATAAATGGAAAACGGTATATTTTATTGTAATCGCCCGAAATTTTCCAACTTCATATGGCGACTGCGATAAAAAACCGTATAATTTATTATACCATAAAACGCGCCTGTTTGTAAAGCGTAATCGCGGTTTATGATTTTTTGCATGCCAGTCTTTTATAAGCTATTTCGGCGGCTTTTTGCTCCGCGGTTTTCTTATTTTTGCCTGCTCCGAACTCGTACACTTCGTTACCGACTATTGCACGACTGGAAAAATCACCGCTCTCGTCCGGTCTTTCACTCGTTTCGTAAGTCGGTTTTAATCCGTTAAAATGTTGTTGTGTGTATTCCTGTAAAATCGACTTGTAATCTTTTGTCTTTGTTACTTTTAGCTTTTTTACGAATTTTGACGGCGCGTCCATCGACCTTCCGCTGTCAACATACATTGCTCCGAGTATCGACTCAAACAAATCCGATCTTGTCTTAACCGATTTAACGTCGTGTTCAAAACCTCTGCCGTGACGCAAAAACCGAATCAATCCGAGTTTTTCCACCTCGTCGGCGAGCGGTTCTTTTGAAACAGATCCGGCGCGATAAACGGTCATTTCGCCCTCGCTGTCATCGGTATCGAAGTACAACTTTTCAGCCATTAAAAACCCAAGAATACTATCCCCGAGAAACTCTAACCTATCATAACTTTTTTCACCTGGATGTTCGTTACAGTAACTCGAATGAGTAAATGCGGTGATAAGTAAACTTTTATCGTTAAAAACGTAATCTATTTTATCTTCGATTTCTTTGATCGCCGCGTTATCCGAAATCTCGGAAACAAAATATATTCGCTCATCCATATTCTTTACGCGTTATCATCGTTTTTTTTCGCCGCCGAGGCAAGCGAAGTTTCAATAGCGATCTTTATGTTATCGATGAGTTTAAGATCGTCGAGTTTTGCCACCTGTTCGATAGAAGCGGTTATCGATTCTGCATTAGACGAACCGTGCGACTTGACTATGATTTTACGAACGCCGAGAAACGCCGCTCCGCCGAACGCATGATAATTCATAGACGCTTTAAGATTTTTAAAGGCTTTTTTCATCATGACTGCGCCGAGTTTCGCGGCAAACGAACTCATGATTTCTTTTTTCAGCGAGGACATAACCATTTTTACGGTTCCCTCGACAGATTTCAGCAAAACATTTCCGACGAAGCCGTCACACACAAGTACGTCGTAATTTCCGCTCAATGCATCACGCGCTTCCATGTTGCCGACAAAATTAACCGGAAACTGCTTAAGTCTGGCAAAGACTTCGTGAGTTAATGCATTGCCCTTTTTATCTTCGACACCGACCGAAACCAAACCTATACGTGGGTTTTCAATACCGCAAACGGCTTTGATATAATCGTTTGCCATAAGAGCGAACTGGACGAGCCATTCGGGTGAGCAGTCCATATTTGCGCCGCAATCGATCAGACACACTTTGCCGCCGGTCTGCGTCGGCAATAACGGGCATAGCGCGGGACGACGAACTCCCCTGATACGCCCCACTATAAGCACCGCGCCGGTAAGCACCGCACCTGTACTTCCTGCGGAAACCATACCGGCAACGAGCGGATCGTCTTTCGTTATTTCGAGCGCACGCACCAGCGACGAATCGGTCTTGGAGCGAATCGCCTCGGTGGGTGATTCCTCGTTAGTGATGCCCTCGCCGGCTCCGACGATTTCGATTCTGGTTTTATCGTATTTACAGTCAGCGAGTTCGGCTTTGATTTCATTTTCGTTGCCGACGAGTACGACTATGGTATCTTTTCTGAGTGCGAGAGAATCCACCGCACCTTTCACCATAACGCTTACGCCTTTATCCGCGCCGAACGTATCCAACACTATCTTTTTCATTTATACCTCCGGATATAAAACCAGCCCCGTAGAAACATACGGGGCCAGTCTTTGAACCAACTTATTCTTTATCCTGCTTTACTTCGACGCTTCTGTTCTTGTCGTAATAACCGCAAGCCTTGCAAGCCCTGTGGCTTAACTTGGGGGAATGACACTGCGGACATTCGCCAACGGCAGGAGCTTCGATTTTCCAATTAGCGTATCTGGAATTACCGGCTTGCTTGGAAACTTTATGTTTTGGGACTGCCATATTCAGCACCTCCTGTGAGTTTTTAGTTGCTTTTCCGAATTGCTATATTATTATACGGGAAATATAATTTTTTGTCAACGAATTTAACGGCTTAAACGCAAAAACATTTCAGTTTTTCGCGAATTTGTTTACGAAGGTCACATCAGGACAATTCGAACATTCCGGTATAGAGTTGATAATATCTACCCTTCTCCTCAATCAGTTGATCGTGATTTCCGCGTTCGATTATTTCACCATTTTCAAGTACCATAATCGCATCGGCGTTGCGAACGGTACTCAATCTGTGCGCGATAACGAAAACCGTCCTTCCGCGCATAAGTTCGTCCATACCTTTTTCGATAAGATGCTCGGTGCGGGTATCGATCGAACTCGTTGCCTCGTCAAGAACAAGTACCGGGGGATCGGCAACGGCGGCGCGGGCAATCGACAAAAGTTGTCGCTGTCCCTGGCTGAGGTTAGCCCCGTCCGCGGTAAGCATAGTATCGTAGCCATCGGGTAAATGCCTTATAAATCCGTCGGCATTTGCAATCTTACAAGCGCGCTCGACTTCTTCGTCGGTTGCCTCTAACCTTCCGTAACGAACATTTTCTCTGACAGTGCCGGTGAAAAGGTGAGTGTCCTGCAAAACCGCACCCAACGAACGGCGTAAATCGGCCTTTTTGATTTTTGTGATATTTATGCCGTCGTAACGAATTTTACCGTCCTGAATCTCGTAAAAACGATTGATAAGACTCGTTATCGTCGTTTTTCCCGCACCGGTACTGCCGACGAATGCAATCTTCTGACCGGGCTTAGCATATAGTGACAGGTTTTTAAGCACCGTCTTTTCCGGCACGTACCCGAATGTGACGTTTTCAAGTTCAACCTTGCCCTCAAGCCGCGTATAAGTTACGCTACCGTCGCCGTGAGGGTGCTTCCATGCCCATACGTCGGTTTTTACCGGTGATTCCGAAATCGAGCCGTCGGGATTTACTACGGCATTTACGAGTTCGACATATCCTTCGTCGGTTTCGCTCTTTACGTCCATCATGTCGAAAATACGTTCCGCGCCGGCAAGTCCGGATAAAATAGCGTTTGTTTGTTGCGAAACTTGCGTGATAGGGTTCGCCAACTGGCGGATCGCCATGAGAAAAGAAACGAGCACGCCGATAGTAATACCGCCTATTCCGGAGATGGTGAGCACCGATCCGACAATCGCGAGCACCGCATAAGTAACGTGTGACAGATTCCCCATGATCGGCATAAGTATGTTTGCGTAAGTATTTGCCGCGCACGACGAATCGCGGAGTTCTTCGTTGAGTTCCGCAAAACGATCTTTAACCGCAGATTCATGGCAAAACACTTTGACAACGCGCTGACCGTCGATCATTTCTTCGATGTAACCGTTGACATCGCCTATCGCTTTTTGTTGACGCTTGAAGTTTTTACCGCTTTTTGAAGTGAAAACTTTGATAATCACGAGCATAATTGCAATCATGACGACAATCGCTGCGGTCAGAATCGGACTGAGCACAAGCATCATTACAAAAACGCCCACAATGTTTATCAGCGACATAACCAGTTGCGGCAAACTGAAACTCATAACTTCACGCAAAGTATCCACGTCGTTGGTGTATCTCGACATGAGTTCGCCATGCGTGTGAGCATCAAAATAACTTATCGGTAAAGTTTGCATGTGCGTAAACATATCGTCGCGGATTTTGTTGAGAATGCCACAAGAAATATGCACCATAAGCCTATTATAAAT
>CAKQVV010000117.1 GCA_934277845.1 uncultured Clostridia bacterium | reverse complement strand
GTCAGGAAAGAACGCGTCAAACTTCCCGCAAGTTTTTATATAACGTTCTCGTTTTTGTCGCTGTTCGCGGTGGCGCACATGATTATCCGCGACGGCGTGAATACCTGGATGCCCACGATACTTACGGAACGGTACGGCATGGCGAACTGGACGAGCGTCCTTCTTACCACCGCGCTCCCGCTGGTGGCGTTCGTCGGCTCGTTTGCCATGATACGCGTGGATAAAAAAGTCAAGAATTATATTCTCGAATGCGGAATTGTGTTCGCGCTCGCAGGCTTGTTCCTTGCACTTCTCGTGATTTGCAAAAACGTGAATAACTGGCTCGTCACTTTCCTGCCGCTCGTCGTCGTGTATTTGCTTATGTGCGGCATCAACGGCTTAATCACCGCGATTTATCCGATGAGCGCAGACAAGCGCGTCAACGCCGGCATGATCGCGGGGATTGTCGACGGCTTCTGCTATGTCGGCAGCGCGATCAGCGGATACGGTATAGGCGCGATTTCCGATGGCGCAAACGGCTGGAGCATTGTGTTCGCGCTGTTTCTTTCGGTCGCTACGGCTTGCGCCGTGCTCGCGTTTATTCTCACGTTCGTCGAAGGCAAAAAGTCCGCCGGACAAGCGTCGAAAAACGCCGGCGATTCGGCTGCCGAGGATATCCCGTCCGAACCCGACGAAAAAGACGAATAATTTAATCCGGATTTTCACGAAAGAAGGCATTTGTCCGCGTTATCGGGACATGCCTTTTTTCTTAATAAACGACTGCACCGCGACTACGATTGACAAATCGCGCGCAAAATGATACAATACCGGCGTTATGACGAGCAAGGATAAAACGATAATAGCGATAGCGACCGCCCTGGCACCGGGGGCTATCGGCATAATAAGAATAAGCGGCGACGACGCGCTTCGGGGCGTAACCGCGGCGTTCAGACCGTTTCGCAATCGCGCGCCCGAACCCAACCGCGTATATCACGGATTATTACGGGCGGGAGAGATCACGGACGACGCGGTGGCTGTGTATTACAGAGCACCGCACTCGTACACCGGCGAGGACAGCGTGGAGATTTTTTGTCACGGCAGTCCCGCGCTTCTTCGCGGCGTGGTGAATTATTTTATTGCCGAGCAGGGTTTCGCGCAAGCCGAAGGCGGGGATTTCACCGCGCGGGCGTTCTCGAACGGGAAAATCGATCTTACCGGAGCCGAGGGCATTTACGATATGATCAACGCCGAAACCGAGGCGGAAATGCGCGGAGCGTACTCGTGTCTTTCGGGCGAACTTCGCCGCAGAATAGAAAAAATCCAGTCCGCCGTCGTTACGGCGCGGGCAAAAACCGAAGCGGCTATCGACTATCCCGAAGAGGACGTCGAGGAGCAGACCGCCGAGGAACTGCGCGGCGATATTACCGCGATTCAGTCCGAGATAAATGCGCTCGCCGATTCGTTCAGAACTGGCAGAATCGTGCGCGACGGCGTGCGGGTTGCGCTTGTAGGCAAGCCAAACGCCGGCAAGTCCAGCCTTATGAACGCGCTTTTAGGGTATGACCGCGCGATCGTCACCGCCGAAAAAGGCACGACGCGCGACACGCTTACCGAGAGTTATGTTTATAAGGGAATGAAGTTCGTGCTTACCGACACGGCAGGACTGCGCGAAACGCAGTCGCTGCCCGAAAAACAGGGCGTCGAGCGCGCAAAAGCCGCGGCAAACGAATGTGACGTTGCGGTCGTTGTCGACGTTTCCGGAGAACCCGATCCGGAAACCGAAGTCCTTGCCGGCAGCCTTGCCGCCGCCGGCAGAAAAGTGATCGTAGCCGAGAACAAAGTCGACCTTGCGCCGGCAAAAATCGCGGGCGCGGTTGCGGTCAGCGCGGTGACGGGCGAAGGAGTGGAAGAACTGAAAGAACGGATTTTCGCGGCGAGCGAAGTGACCGTGACGTCCGGCGCGGTAATAAACAACGCGCGGCAACTCGGTTGCGTCATGGACGCGAAAACCGCTGTCGACCGCGCTGCGGACGCTTTGGGCGACGTGCCGCCGGAACTCATTTCGGCGGACCTATATGAGGCGTATGCGGCACTCGGGCGCATCACCGGCGTGACGGGCAGCGACGCGCTCGCCGAGGAAATTTTCAAAAAATTCTGCGTGGGTAAATAGTCCCCGGCACGCGGCGAAAAACGCCGAATAGAGAGGATATTATGGGAATCAAAGAAGTTGCCGTCAACAAAAAGGCGAGATTCGATTATTTTATAGAAGAAACGGTAGAGGCGGGCATTTCGCTGTCCGGCTCGGAGGTCAAGTCGGCGAAAATGGGACACATAAACGTCGCCGACAGTTTTTGCTTTATCGAAAACGGCGGAATTACGTTGAAAAACTGCCGCATTGCGCCTTATGAGAAAGGCTCGGCATTCAATCCCGATCCGCTTCGCGACCGCGTTTTGCTGCTTCACAAGCGCGAAATCGCGAAATTCATCGGCAAAGTCCGCGAAAAAGGCTACACGCTCGTGCCGCTGCGCGCCTACTTCAAGGGACGTTATCTCAAAATCGAACTCGGGCTGTGCAAAGGCAAGCACACTTACGACAAAAAGAACGTGATACGCGAGCGCGATCTCGACCGCCAGGCGCAAAGGGATATTAAAGAATACAACATAAAATAGAGGCGGCAATCCGCCCCTGTAACCCGAATTTTGGGTAAGGTTTATTTGTGTAATTATTCAGATAAGGTTGTTTGTAGAAAAGTAACGAAAAGTTTTTGTCTATCCCGTCATTCAGAGCGCGAGGGAAACCCGAGAGCGTGAGGATCCCCTGCTGAAAACAAATATACAAACTGTTAAACATAGTCAAAATCTAACGTGCAGTTTCCGTCCACCTCGTCATTCAGAGCGGGGCGGAACGCCACGCGCGGAATCCCTGGCATGGAACAAGTAACTAACTTTTAAGATTGTAAGTATTACGGAAATAGTAAGTTTTCGTAATACTACTTTTTTCAGGTGACGAAAAAAGTCACCGGGACACTATCGGTTGTGTCCCCCTGACAGGTCGCGATTATAAATCGCTCCCCGAGATTTCTACGAACAGTCCACCGGACTGTTCGTTTAACGCGTCGCGCACCGCAACTCTTTATAGGTCGGAATAGTTTAGCAGTAACTGTATCGCGGGATAACCGAAACTCTTGGCTTCCCCCTCGGGGGAAGCTGTCACGAAGTGACTGATGAGGGGATAAAAACGGACGATTGACATGATAAGGCTAAAAACGTAAGAACGGGAATTTATCCTATTTCCCCTCATCCGTTTTGCCTTTTGCTACGCTATCGGCAAAACACCTTCCCCCTCGGGGGAAGGCAAGTATAAAGTTTTATTTTAAATTATAACGTACGCTTCCCGTCATACCTCGTCATTCAGAGCGGGGCGGAACGCCACGCGTGGAATCCCCGACATGGAGCGGATAATCGACCTTATAAAAAAGGTCAAAAACGTTCTTGAAGAGGGGATTCCACGTCGCAACGGCATTGTTTTTTTCTTAAAATAATGCCGCTGCTCCTCTGAATGACGAGGTAGCAGTTAAACTATACGTTTTATTTTAAGTTTCGATTTTTACTCTTCTGAATGACGTTATAAACGAAAAGGTATCGTTCTATATTTAGTTATCCTTAAAAACCTGACGCGCAGTTTACGTTCTATTCCGTCATCCCGGGTAGGGTACCGTTTTGCACGACCGTATCAGAACTTTGCGCGGACGAAAGAACCGTCTCTTAAATTTTCGGTTATTTTCGCGGCTAAATCACAATCCGTCCTTATTCGCTGGGGGGGGGAGCGGCAGACGCTTCCTCTTTGTCGCGTTCGCGGGAGCGGAGAAGGTATTCGCGCGGAGTGACGAACATAATTTTCTTGAACTGCACGCTGAAATTCGTGGGGGAATTGAAACCGCAGTGCGAGCCTGCTTCGGTCACCGACATGCCGAGCGCAATGAGTTTACACGCCTGACTGACGCGGAAACGCAACAGGTATTCCTGCGGCGAGGCTCCGGTTTCGCGGTGGAAAAGCGCGCTGAAATACGACCTGCCGATACCCAGCCGGTCGGCGATTTCGGACACGGAAACGTTGTAGGCGTAGTTTTCCTTGATGTAATGAATCGCGTAATTGACGTAATTCACGTCGTTTCTGTGCAGAGCGACGGCGTTGTCGCTGTCGAACTCGGACATGACGGACAACAGCCGATAAAAATCCGAGATTGCGGAGAGATTGTCGGCGAAAGAGTAGGTCTTGAGTTTCGAGCAGACGGACGCGAAAATATCGCCAATTCCGGAATTGTAACGGCGGACGGGCGTTTCCTCGCTCAGACCGCATTGCGCCAGCGTTTTGCCGATATTGATGCCGTCCACGCCGATATAATAATAAGCGAACGGATCGTCGGGATCGGAATAATAGGAGAGAAGCACGTTTTTGGGCAGGATAAACACATCGCCTGCCGTCACGCGGTAGGTCCTTCCGCCGATTTTGAGATAACCTTTCCCCGAAATAACGTATTTTATGATGTACAGCGGCTTTATGACGCTGTAATTTTTTATCAGTTTCGACGCGCTCTGATAGCCGACGTACAGGCTGGAATGGTCGAAGTCGAAGCGGCTTTGCAATGTGCAGTAGGTCGGATTGACGTAATCGATGATCTGTTCCGGTTTTTCCTCGGGATTCAAGTTGTTTTCCTCCGACGCGATTGAATATACGATTATTATACACAAGTTAAAGTAAAATTACAAGGAAAAACGTAAATAAAACGTAAAAACAATGTAAAACTATAAAAAAACCATTATAAAAACATAAATTGTATCGCTTGCGGAGAAACTATTGAAGTGAACATCTCATAAAGTCATGCTAACATTATATATTGTTTTTGCGTGCGTAATGGTTTATTATATCGGTATAGAATAGAAAATTGTGTTTTGACGGGAACATAAACGTCCCGATCATGCCCGAGAGGTGAAAATATGAAAAAGCGTTCCAAGTTTATTACCTTAATAGTCGCGCTGATAGTCGTGTTTGCGGCAGCGTTTTCGCTTGCGGGCTGCAACCCCGGCGGCAAAACCGACAACAGTCCGCTGACCGAAGCCGATTATACCGTTCAGACCGACGCCACGGTAGAGGCGGGCGAGAAGTTCACTCCGTCGGTCGAAGTAAAGAACGGCGCGACGATAAAAAGGGCGGAACTCACCGACAAGGACGGCAGAACCGTCGCGCTGGGCGACGATTTGTCGTTTACCGCGACTTCGCTGGGCATTTATACATATAAAATCACGTTTGAAAAGAACGGCGTGAGCAAGGAAGTTTCGTTCACCGTCACGGCGCGCGACAGCGTGGCTCCCGTGGTCACGAAGAAAATTTCGGACAAAACGGGCGTCGAGATCGGCTATTACGACGATTTCTATAAAGATATAGAAGAGTTGCAGGCGACGGACAACTGCGACGACGCGAAACATCTCGGCGTTACGGTGAAGTCGGTGGATTTCGGCGGCACGTTATATTCCGT
>CAKQVV010000116.1 GCA_934277845.1 uncultured Clostridia bacterium | reverse complement strand
TTTCCTGTCCGGCGCGACGAAAATCTTGACGGTATCGAAATCGAAAACGTTGGCGGCGTGCGGCACGGCTCTTGGGTATCGGGTATAACTTCGAGTATGGGCGCTATCACGGGTGAAAAATCCACGCCCGCTGCCAACAAATTTTTGTTGAATCTCATATTACCTCCTGTGTTGTTTTTTGTTGAAACTTGCCAAATTATAAAAGTTTTTACTTTGTGGCGTAAAAACTATTGACTTTTCCTTTGTTTTTACTTATAATAGATAAAAAAGGAGTGTTATGAACAATGATATACAGATCTGATTACATGCGTCAGTTGCAGGCGTTTAAGGACAACAAAATCATAAAAGTAGTTACGGGACTTCGTCGTTCGGGCAAATCTACGCTTTTACAAATGTATCGCGACGAACTCGTTGCAAACGGAGTTTCTCCTTCGCAAATACAATTTGTCAACTTTGAATTGATGAAATACGACTATATCCGTACGTACAGACAACTTTACGATTTTATAACGCAAAACATGGTCGTAGGCAAAAAGAATTATTTGTTCTTTGACGAAATACAACAGGTCGAAGGCTGGGAAAAGACTATAAATTCGCTTACGCTCGAATATGATACGGATATATACGTTACAGGTTCTAACGCATATTTGCTTTCATCCGAACTTGCAACTTTAATATCCGGCAGATACGTCGAAATCAAGATGTTGCCGCTGTCTTTTAAGGAATATTACGAATATTACAAAAATGACGGGAAAAGCACGGAAGAACTTTTTAACGAGTATCTTAAATACGGCGGATTGCCGCAACTGCTTTCTTTGCCGTCGGACGAAAAAACGATTTCGTCCTTTTTGGAAAGTATTTACGATACCGTAATCCTGAAAGACGTCGTAGGGCGTAATAAATTAAAAGACATCGATCTTCTAAAACGAGTATTCGCTTTTGTTTGCGGAAACGTCGGTAGTATTACTTCTACTAACAGTATGGCAAAATATATCGCAATGGAAGCAAAACTCGACCGTTCGCTACGCCCCGCGACAATCGGGAATATTCTCGAAATGCTTGAAAACGCATTTATCATTTATAAAGCGAATCGCTACGACGTCAAAGGTAAAGAAGTCTTAAAATCGCTTGAAAAATATTACGTTACCGACACCGGATTAAAAAATACCATTGTGGGATACAACTTGGAAAATTACGGACACTCGATAGAAAACGTCGTTTATCTTGAATTGCTGCGTCGAGGATATAAGGTTTACGTCGGCAAATGCGACAATAAAGAAATCGATTTCGTTGCTATCAAAAAGGAAGAAACACGCTATTTTCAAGTAACGGAAAGTCTTTCGGACGCCAAAACGAAAGAACGCGAGGTCGCGCCTTTCTATTCCACAAACGATTTTTATGAAAAGACGATAATCACTACCGACAAAACTTACGCAACAAATGTAAACGGTATCAAAATCGTCAATCTGACGGATTTCCTTTTGTCATAACAAGAAAGCGGGTATCCCGCTTGTCTTAAAGAGGGTGTTTCGGTCGGGCAAAACGTCCGACTGAATCACGCCTTATCCTGCTTGGAAAAATAGGTCTGTTTTACCCGTTTTTGAGTCAGTTTTATCATTAAATTCAAGTTTACCTTTTGTTTCAAAAAGTGTTTCGCCACCTGCCGCCCAACCATTTTCCCGAAATCGGGAAAATGATCTTTTCATAAGCAGCATAGACAAATTTACAAGGCAAAACGCTTTTCATATTTTTAAGCCTTCTTCTTGCCGAATTTACCTTTCTTTCTCATTAGAACAATGAGAATTGCCATACCCGCAATAAACATAATACCTATAATAATTAGCGAAACAGCGCCGGAATTCATAGAGCGCAGAATTTCAAAGGTATATTCCGTAACGTTTCCGCATTCGTCTGTAAGAATTACTTTGTATGAAAGACCGTATAACAGTTTTTTCAATAGACATAACAATAAAGATACTGCTCCGGTTATTTGTCTTTCCCAAGACAAATAAATTGCTTCTTGGCAGTTTTCTCCCTAATTCTCATTCATCAATCGATTGTTTTCCACCAAAAAAACAGCCCAAAATCAAGCGATTTGGGCTGTTTTTATATGTTTCGGGTTTGTTTTTGAACCATATTAGGGTTTTAATGCATAACGAAAAGCGGGGATTGTTTGTTCGGATAAAAAAGCAGCTTTTTCAAAACATACAGCAGGGAGTACATTCGGATTTTTACATCTGAGTGCTATATGAGAAAGATAGGCTTTGACAGAAAGACTATGTCATTTTTTTGATATGTTCTTTCGCCTTTGAATAGTATTTTTGAAATCGTTCGGATCCTGTATCATTGTATTCTATGCCGAGCATGATCCATTCACAATACTCGTATAGTAAAAAATAATCCAAAGTTTTGCGATAGGCATTGTAGTCTACACCTTTTTCTTTTAATAAATGCTCAAAATAATAATCTATGGCATAGTCCTTATCCTCTTGCGTCATATAGAAAAAAGCCGATTCATCTTCTTCGCAGTGAGCAAGCAGACGGGCGAGCGATGTGGGATAAGGTAAAATTCCGGCATACTCCCAGTCGATTATGACCGCACGTTCCTTTGAGCACAGAACATTAAACGGAAGAAGATCGTCGTGACACAGCGTCCGCGGAATATCCGAATATATCCGCAAATACCGCTCATAGGCTTGCTCCAGTTCTGCGTCATTCAGATATTTGCCGCGCTTTTGTCTCCCCGGCAGACTCGCCTCAAAGTCTTGACCAAAGCCTTGAAACTCACGCTTTTCCCAAAATATATTCTGCAAATAAATCAGTGCGTCCAAAGCGGCGGTCAACGATTCCCGGTCGCATTTTTGTAAGGTATGCCCTTCTATGTATTCCATAAGGAAAAACAACTCGCCGTCATACTCAATACTTTTATAAATCCGGGGAGCGCCGCATTCGGCTGAAGCTAAAAAGGCGTCATAAATATCCAGTTCCCGCTTGCTTGTCTTTTTCAGCACGCGAGTAACGGCGTCCTCTGTTATCTTCCATACGGCATAATCAGAGTCATCCTCTTCGCGTTTGAACGCTGTTATTTCGGCCCGCTCGCCAAAGCCCATTTTTGCAATTATTTTTCTTATCTTTTTCTTAAACTCAAGTTCTTCCGTTTCGTGTCCGAAATTTATCACCTCAAACCTCCGCTTAATAATTCAACAACAATATAGCAAAACAAGGGACAAATGTCAAGACCGAATATCCCTTATTTGTTCCTGTTATGATGCATGCTGAAAATTATTGTCGGGTTGGTAATATAAACTTTTGCCCGACAGCACCGAAGACGCAGAAGGAACGGCAAAGCAGGCTGAAAGGCCTGCTTCTGAAAACAATTCGGGCGTGTATAAAACCGTCATTCCGCCAGAAGCGAGCGAAAAGAACTCGCCGTGCGGGGAAACGGCAGAATGGGGAATAAAGTATAATCGGGAAGAATAAACCCGGAAAAGACGAACTATTGAAGCGCGCCCCAAAAGTCGGACGGACACGAAAACTTTTGGGGGGGGAACATCGCCGGCAGGGCGAGTTTTCGTGCTTGCGCGGTTTCGGGCGGGGCAAACGAGGGGGGCTAGTTTTCCAGTCCCAGCAGGAAATCTACGGTCTCGCCGAAGAATTTCGACAGAATAACAAGCGCGGAAGCCGACGGCTCGGTTTTGCCCAACTCCCACTTCGCGATAGCCGACTGACTTATAGTGGTAGCGTTTGCCAGATCCATCTGGCTCAGTCCGTGTTCCTCCCGCAATTCTTTCAATATTTTACCGAATTCCATATCCTTGATTATATCCGTTTCAAGTCGGAAAAGACTTGACAAGTCAAAAAAGACTTGATATAATCAAAACACACTGTATACTATAATTTCGGATGAAGAGATACGGTCACAGAGGGAGCCTGACGACGCAAACCCTTCGGAGTGGATTATGCGCGAAACAATCGAAAAATACAAGAGAATAATAATGGAATACCTTGCCGGAATAGACGTGTACAAGGACGAAATCTACCGCGAGAATAACAAATTCGACAACCATGAAAACAGAAAGTTTTTGAAAAGCGTGATCGACGGCAAAGAAAAAGAAAAGATAAACGAGGACGCGGCTTTTACCGCGATCGAAGAACTGATACATTACCTGTACGAAAGATAAACCGAACGGCAGTAGAGAGGATAATAAAAAGCGACAGGATACAAAAAAAAGACGAGCGGAGTTGCTCGTCTTTTCTCTTGAGAAGGGGCAGATCAATCAAGAATCACGGATACTTTTTTGCCTTTTTTGTTGACGGGGTACTCGCGGATGCGGGTGACGTATTCGAGATTTATCGCCTGCAATCCGTTTTTGCCCTCGACGAGCAATCCGCCGTCTTTGACGTCCCTGACTACGCCGGTGAGCGACGCAGAAGTGTCGGTGATCGTGTAGATCACGCAGTCTTTGCCTATAAACTTCTTGGCGAGTTCTTCCATTTTTATCTCCTTGTTTCCGGGGTTGCGGTTGTTTTTATGTCTGACGTGTGCGACCGCGGCGAGTTTCCTGCGTTTTTCGGGCAAGAAAAATATCGGGAACAGTATCAGCACGATTATCGCGATTAAAAGTGACGGTTCCATCGGCGCACCTTAGCGGTCGAGCTTACAAAATACGTCGGCGAGATCGTGAAATTCCCGATACAACCTGTTTGACGAGTCCGCCACGTCTTCCGCCGCCGCCGAAAAAGTCGCCAAACAGATCTCCGAAGATATCACTGAAATCCATGCCGGAAAAATCGAAGCCGCCACCGCCGCCCATGCTGCCGTCAAATGCTGCATGACCAAACTGGTCGTACTGTTTTCTCTTTTCCGGATCACTCAGTACCGCATATGCCTCCTGAGCTTCCTTGAATTTTGCTTCACAATCCGGATCGTCCGGATGCATATCCGGGTGGTACTTCTTGGCAGTCTGCCGGAACGCTTTCTTAATTTCCTCCTCGGTAGCAGTCTTTGAGACGCCGAGGACTTCGTAATAATCTCTCTTATCAGCCATTTTATGTTTACCTTTATATTCGCGTATAGGGCTTCCGGGAAGCTCCCGGAAACCCCACAATTTTTACTTTAAGAAGCACACTTCCTATGCCGCATCCGGCACGGGTTCAGATTATACTTCCTTGAAATCTGCGTCAATGACATCATCATCTGCGGATGAAGATGTATTGGCATTCTGTGCGCCGCCTGCAAATCCGCTCATGTCAGGACCTGCTCCTGCTGCGCCCTGTGCTCCCTGCGCTGCCTGTGCCTGCTCATACATCTTTGCGAATACCTTCTGCGCACTCTGTGTGAGCTTCTCCTGTGCAGCCTTAAGGTCAGCAATGTCAGAATCTGTCATCTGGTCAGCTTCCGGATGTGCATCAAGGATAGCCTTTACTGCATTCAAGTCAGCCTCAACTGCTGCCTTGTCGTTTGCGTCGATCTGTGCGCCAACCTGATCAAGAGCCTGCTGTGTCTGGAATACGAAGGAATCAGCATCGTTTCTGGTGTCGAT
>CAKQVV010000115.1 GCA_934277845.1 uncultured Clostridia bacterium | reverse complement strand
CTCTATTTCTTCGCGTTTCGCACGCTCTTTTTCCGCGTTTTTCGACTTGACCGCTTTAAGCGCGGCGTCGATTTTGTTTCTCATTGCTTTATAGTCCGCAACGAGCGCGGCAAAAGATCCGGCTTTGTCGGATTTGTTGAGAGTATTGACCTTTTGAATAGTGGAAAGTTCGGTCTTTTCCTCTGTCGCTTTGTTATCTTTAACCAAGATGATTTACCTCCGTAACGCGTTGATAAGTTCCGTTCATATTATCCAGCATCGCCTGCGCCATTTGTTTATCGGTAACGGCGATCGCTTTGCACCCGGCTCTGTGCGTCATGTCCGCAACCGTGGTTTGTCTGATCACGACGGCGGGTACGCCGGTTTGACTTCTTAAAATCTTCTCCCGGGAGTTTTCCGATAAAGTCCCGCACAAAATCATAAGATATTTACGTTTATGATACCGTTCGATCGAATCGCAACCGAAAAGTACTTTTCCGGCTTTCATCGCAAAACCAAGTATCGAAACGACTTTATCGGGTGAAGTAACGTTACTCGCAGTCACCGTCGAATTCCTCCAAAAGTTTATCGTATACTTCCGCGTCGACCTGCGTCGAAAATGCACGGGAAAGCGCGTTCGACTTGCGACACTTCAGAATACAATCACGATTTTTACAAACGTACGCGCCCCTACCGTTCTTTCGTCCGGTAAAATCAAGCGATATTTCGCCATCCGGCGAGCGGACAATACGAATCAACTCGCGTTTGTCGCGCATTTCACGGCAGGCGATGCACATACGCTGTGGTGACTTTTTTACTTTCATACAATCTCCCGTAAAAGGATTTTATTCGAGATCTCCGAGATCTTCATCGAAAATTGCTTCTTCTTTAAGTTCCTCGCCGCCTTCGTTATTCTCGACCGGTTCTTCGACCTCGTCCGGCTCTTCTTCGCTCTGCATAAGCGACGAATACGGCTTGACGTCGATTTTCCAACCGGTCAGTTTCGCGGCAAGACGAGCGTTCTGACCGTCTCTGCCGATAGCGAGCGACAACATATCGTCCATGACGACAACCTTTGCGGTTCGTTCGTCATCGTTGACCTGTACCATAACGACTTTAGCGGGACTAAGGCTGCGCGCGATAAATTCAAGCGTATCGGGGCACCACGGAATAATATCGATCTTCTCTCCGCCGAGTTCGGCAACGATCGCGCTGACGCGCATACCGCGGTTACCGACGCACGCGCCAACCGCGTCGATACCGGGATCTTCGCTGTAAACCGCCATTTTAGTGCGGTAACCGGCTTCTCTCACGATCGACTTGATGGTAATCAGGCCGTTTGCGATTTCGGGCACTTCAAGTTCAAACAGGCGTTTTACAAACCCGGGCACGGTACGCGATACAAGTACCTGCGGTCCGCGCGGTCCGACTTTGATCTTTTTGACGTAAACTTTGACGTTCTGACCGATTTCGTACTTATCGTTCGGTGCCTGATCCTGCGGCATGAGTACCGCCTCGATCTGCTTGTTGATCTCGACGTGAACGTTATCGCCGTCAATACTTCTGACTTTGCAGGTGATGAGTTCGTCTTCTTTCTGCGAAAGTTCGGCAAAAGCGTTTTCACTCTCGATCTCGCGAAGTTTCTGCATAATGACCTGTTTGGCGGTTTGAGCGGGAATACGCGCGATGTCTTTGGAATTGATTTCTTCGCTGACAATGTCGCCTACTTTATATTTTTTGTCGATAAGACGAGCGTCTTCGAGCGAAATCTGCGTATCCTTATCTTCGACTTCGTCGACAACGGTCTGGTATGCGAAAATCTTTATCATATTACGCTCGGGAACGAGTTTGACTTCGATAGCCTTTGCCGTGCCCGATTGTTTTTTATAAGCGATCGCAAGCGCGGTTTCGAGCGCTTCTACAAAAACCGAACTTTTGATTCCTTTCGTCCTCGCCAAGTCTTCTAATGCGAGAAAAAAATCCTTACTGACCATGTACTTTATCCTCCGGATAATTTATTCGAATTTGACCAGCGGTCTTGCGATCGCGATCTTATTGTTTTCTATTTTGATTTCTTCTTTGCCGATGTCGAGCTTAAGCGCGTTTTCGTCGCGCGCGATCAAAACGCCTTCATAAACTTTTTTACCTCTAAGCGGCGCATAAAGTTTAATTTCCACTTCTTTTCCGTAATTCCGCTCGAAGTCGCGCTGTTTTTTAAACGGACGATCGAGCCCGGGCGAAGAGACATTGAGAATGTACGGCTTCCCGGCAGTCGGATCGAGTTCGTCCAGAAGCGGATCGACCGCGTAATGCACTTTTTCACAATCGTCAAGACTTACGCCGGACGGAATATCGATATAAATCGTGAGATTGTCCTCGCCGTTTTTTTTCTCGAATTCCACGTCGACGATTTCATACCCGAGTCCCGTCACTGTCGGCTGAATCTTTTCCGTTACGGCTTGTTCGATTTTCAAGAAACAATCCTCCTTACAGCAAGTGAGAGCGGACTTTTTGTCGTCCACTCTCAGCCTGCCGTTATTACGTTAAAAGTATAGCACAATTCAAAGGTTTTAATCAAGCGTTTTCGCACATAAAACCGTAAATTTTTAATATAATCTTTTCTAAAACGCGCCTTTTTTCGCGATTTTAGGCCGATTACACAACTATTGTATATGATCCGCAAGTTTGATAAACGCTTTTGCCGTCGCTATCGTATCGAATATCGCACGATGTGCGTGCTCATTTTCCACTCCGAGATACTTGATAACGGTGCCGAGCTTGTAATTATGAAGTCCTTTAAGATAACGTTTTGCCAGTTCCAGCGTGTCCATTTGCGGATTCTCGAAGTAAATCCCGATCGGCTTTGCTCCAGCGTTTATAAATCCTATATCGAAGTTTACGTTATGTCCGACGAGTGTAGTGTTTTCGCAGAATTTATAGAAATCTTTCAGTACGTCCCCGGCATCAGGCGCGTTTTCGACATCCGCGTCGGTTATGGACGTAAGACCGGTCGTTTTCTCGCTGATCGGCTCGTGCGGATTTATAAACGTAGAAAACGTTTCCGTGATTTTGCCGTCGACGACTTTCACCGCCGCAAGTTCTATTATCTTGCAGGTAGAGGTATCGAGACCTGTGGTTTCGACGTCGAATACACAGAAAGTTTTTCCGACAAGCCACGGCGACACGGGTTTTGCCACGTCGAATATATTTGCCTGCCGAAGTTCGACGTACGGTTCGGGCTTTACGCATTTATACTCGGTTGCCGCACGGTATTCGTTTTTTTCGATTTCTATATTCTCCGGCAAAGTACACAGCGAAATCGCATTGACAAACATATCGTAACTGGTTTGACCGCGAAATCTATTTTCTTTTATGCTGCCTTTCACAACCACTTCTTTGCCGTTGTGAAGGTTGACGATATTTGATTCGGTATCCTTTTTTCTCGGGAAATACAGACACTTCACCGATCCCGTCGGATCGGTAAGCGTAAACTTATAAAACTTACGCCGCGGCTCGTTTTCTTCACTCTCTTTCGGCTTTTTTTCGCACTCGGTAAATTCGCTTACGTTTCCGCAATAAACTGCGCCGGTCATTTCGCGCTTAATGTCGCTGATGTAGCCTGCGCGATCGTAAATGATTTTGCCCACCAACTCCTCGACGTTTTGCGGGATAATGAAATGCCCGCCGTCGGTTTCGTAAACGTAATTACGTAGTTCTTCTTCCGCTATTTCTATGTAGTCTTTTTTATTGTTCGTTTCGATCGGATAAATTTCAAACGAAACTTTTTCACAGTAAGTCGATGCCAACATTCTCTTCACTTCGTCCGGCACGCCGCGCGCAACCGCCAGTCCGTACACGTCGCTGTCCAGTCCCAGCCTGACGGAATAATCGTACTCGGCGTTTTTGACAATTTGTACGTTTTCGGCAAAAACGTACGGCGCGATCGACGGCATTTGCTCGAAAAACGTGATCAGTTTAGAAACAAAAAATCCTTCGTCGAAATGGCTTTTAGTCAGTTTCACGACAACCGAAGCCTTCGATTTCAACGCATCGGTAACTGCATCCCGAATTTTGTCGGTATTTGCACGCACGATTTGTTCTTTCGGTTCCGGGTAAATTAAATTTACTCGCACGATTTCCGCCGAAATGTCGACTTCGACCGATTCGAGCACCAGATAGTCGAATTCGTCGGCGGTTATTTCATTAAATTTAGTCATCAGCGAAGCAGCCATTTCGTTTTTCTCCTTGTTTTTCCTATAAAATCGTCAATATTTTTCCGTTAAAGCCAGGATCTCATCCGCTGCGTCGGACGCGTCGATAGTCTTGACAAACACCCCTTTTTCGTACAAAGCGGCTTTACCGTCGCCGCCGCACACCGCAACGTCGGCATCCTTAGCCTCGCCGGGGCCGTTCACTACGCAACCCATAACGGCGATTTTAATATTCTTGCGCAAATTGCCGACACGTTTTTCCACTTCGTCGACAACTTTTTCCATATCGTAACGGCACCTCGAGCAAGTCGGACACGAAACTATTTCCACTCCGTCGCGTCCAAGTCCCACCGCGCTCAGAATCAGCCGCGCGGCATCTACCTCTTTTACGGGATCACCGGTAAGCGAAACCCGGATCGTATCACCGATACCGCTTAAAAGCAACGAGCCGATACCTATCGACGATTTGATCACGCCGCGTATTTTCGTTCCGCTTTCGGTAACGCCGAGATGAAGCGGATAATCGCATTTTTCGTGCAAAAACTTGTAAGCATCTATCATCGTGCGAACATCGCTGGATTTGACCGAAACCACGGTATCGTAAAAGCCGAGTTTTTCGAGTATTGCAACGTGTTTAAGCGCGCTTGCGGCTAATGCTTCCGCTTTCGTCTTTGTGTTTTCTATCGTTTTATCGAGAGAACCGCCATTCACTCCGACGCGAATAGGTACGCCGTTTCTCTTGCACGCCGACACCACTTCTTTAACTTTGTTCTCGTCGCCGATATTACCCGGATTGAAGCGGATTTTATCGAAGCCTATATCCGCGCAGGCAACCGCCAGACGATAATCGAACTGAATGTCGGCAACCAGCGGCGCAACGGTTTTGCCGATTATCTTTTTGCAAGCCTCAACTTCTTCCGCAGAACTTACAGCCAGTCTAACAATGTCGCAACCTGACGTTTCGAGAGAGCGAATTTGTGCAAGCGTTGCCTCGTAATCGGCGGTCGGCGTATTCGTCATCGACTGAATCGTTACCGGCGCGTCACCGCCTATATAAAGTTGTCCGACTTTGATTTTTCTGGTATTTTTCATATAAAGAAACCTAAAATATCGATTACTATCACAAACCCGAAAAGCAACAACAGCCCGACGGTGTGAATTATATTCTCGACTTTTCTGTTTACGGGTTTACCGCGCACCCACTCGATCAGAGTAAACACGATTTTAGAACCGTCCAGCGCAGGTATCGGCAAAATATTGAATATCGCAAGGTTTGCGGCAATAAGCGGCAACAATACAAGAAAGTTTCTCAAATCAGCCATGCCGAGTTGCGCCATTGCGCCTATCGTCCCGACA
>CAKQVV010000114.1 GCA_934277845.1 uncultured Clostridia bacterium | reverse complement strand
ATTATTGCTTTTTATGTCGAAGTGTTCTATAATTTCTTTATGGACAATGTGATATATACAATTGTACGATCGAAACGAAATACTGTACAAATAATCGTAAAACATTGTGAAGTATCTGTTCACGCACCTTACGGTTATCCTGACGCGAAAATCGAAAAATTCGTTTATGATAAACATGAGTGGATAGAACGTTGTATCTCAAAGCAAAAATGCGCATCAGACGATCTTGAATTTGTGAAAAACCACGGTTACTTGTTTTTATTCGGAGAGCGCGTTGCGAATGTGGGCTTTCAACCCGATGCGAAATCGGTTAGACGTTTTTACTTTAATCTGACGGAAATTTTGGAGAAGAAATTTGTCGGAGTTTCAAATGATTACGGGATGAAATATACAAGTATTCGATTTTCGGACGCAAAAACTTTGTGGGGGACTTGCGACTATGAAAATAATATCCGACTCAACGTCAGGTTGTCTGCGCTGCCGGTACGGCTAATAGAATATGTTATGGTGCATGAACTCGCTCACACCATGCAACACAACCACTCCAAAGCGTTTTGGAGTGCGATAGCATCAATTATGCCTGATTATAAAGAAAGAAGAAAAGAACTAAAAAAATATTCATGGATTCTGGAAGTGTATAGATAGTAATGTTCAATATACGCATGAAAAAAATTGCCGTTTTTGCGGTTTTACTATATATTCTTGTTCTATCTGTCGGTTGTAACCCGACAAGATATGTAGTAAAGGATTATTCGGAATTTGTAGGAAACTTGTTCCGATATTACGTCCAAAGCGACGTGGGGACGGATAACGACGAAAATACGGATAACAATGGGAATGCCGAAAACGCCGATAAGAATGATTCGGATAATAATGTTCCTGCACCTGATTTGATAGTGGCAGAGAAGTATCCCGGACTTCAAAATATCGGCGAATATAAATTCGATGCGGCAAAAGTGTTTTTCGGAAATTATGCTTATGCAGAAAGAAACAGTCAAGGATATTTGATTGATCGTGACGGAAACTGTACAAAAATCGATAAATCATCTGAAAATACTTCGCCTGACATAGTACTCGAAGGCATAAAATACGATAAATTACTCGTAAAATCTAATGAAAAGTACGGAGTGATATTTTTGAACGGCAAAATATTGCTTGATACCGTATATGATCGCATTGAGATTAAGGGCAACGTCGTTGCGGGATTTGACGGAAAATACATTACCGTTTATGTCGGTTCGGATAAAAAGTTTGAAGTTGAAGGACGTAATTTCAGTATTTTATCGGAAACTTTTGTGCAAATCGATTCTGATATCAGATTTGTAGAAAACGGTGAAATCGCCACAATAGGGGGATATCGCATTTGGGGCGCGTCAAGTGAAGGTACTGTTCTGGTTGCGGATTCAAGCAATAAACTCGGCTTTTGTTCATATCCCGACGGAAAAACTTTGATTGCTCCGCAATACTTTACGGCGTCATCGTTCAGTGAAGGAATTGCGTGCGTTGCAAAATATAAGCCCGATTACGAGCATGCGATTTTTTACGACTATCATTTGCTGATTGATGACAAAAACAGCGTAATTTTTGATTTTTCCGTTTTTAAAGAAAAATACCTTCCGTCGGAAATCACGGTTTATCCGCGCATGGACAATCATTGCGTCGTAAAATTCAGTACGACGGTAAATCGTTACGGAGCAATAAGGTTTGCGGGCAATGATACCGAGTATTTTAAACTGGACTATGAACCCGCCGGGTACCGGTTTTATGGAAATAACTATATTATAAGAGAAAGCGGTGCATTGTTTTCCACCGACGTAAATGCGATAATTTCCGGTAAATACTCGAAAGTCGAACCTATATGCGGTTCGTTGTTTTTAGCAAATTCGGATGCCGGTACGTTTTCGATACTGGACAAAAAATTTAACGTAATCGTTGAAGGATGCGAATCTGTAGATTCTTACGAAAATACGCTATTGATTAAGAAAAACTCGACTTACGCGTATTATAGTGTTGCGTAACGCAATCTTTATGCATACGACGCTTGTGTATATGACGGCACGATAACTCGTCCGATTAAGTCGACCTAATCGTCGTTATTATCGCGAAGTTTAATTATGTTTGCAGCGTTTCGGCGAATTTCATCGCTGATTGCGGCGTAATGCTTTTTTGTTGTGTTAATATCTTTGTGTCCGAGTACGTCAGCAACCACGTAAATATCTTGCGTTTCTCGGTAAAGTGTAGTGCCGAATGTGCTGCGGAGTTTATGTGGCGTGATATGTTTCAGCGGCGAAACGATTGAACAGTACTTTTCAACCAAAAGTTGCACCGCGCGAACGGTAATGCGATTGCCTTGAAGCGATAAAAACAACGCGTTTTCGTCGCTGATTTTTTTTGAAAACGGCGTTTCTTGAATTTCTTGTTCGCTCAGCCATTCGAGATAATCGGCAATAGCCTTTGCGACTTCGTCCGAAAAATACAGAACGGCTTTTGCTCCGCCTTTACGAGTGACGTTAATTGCGCACAAATTGAGATCAATGTCCTTTTTGTCAAGTCCGACACATTCGCTGATACGAATACCTGTGCCTAAAAATACCGATAAAATCGCAACGTCGCGTTTTCTGGTTATTTTTTGAAATTGTTTTTGACGCGGAGAAAGCGAATCGCCGCTGTCGGCAAGATCGAGCAGGTTGGCGATTTCGTTGACTTCAAGATAACGAATCGGTTTTTCGTGTATTTTAGGCATTTCCACACGCTCGGTTATGTTTTCTGATAATCGTTCTTTTCTATAAAAATATTTAAAAAAGGTACGCAGTGATGATAATTTACGTTCCTTCGTTGTATCGCTGCATTTATAATGTTTATCGCCGCTGGTGTAGGAGTTCAAATATTCCATAAAAAGTTCTATGTCATATGCTTTTAAGAGTGCTATGTCAGACATAGTAATGTCTTTTACGGTTTTTTTATTGTTAAATTTGTTTTTAAGGAGATATTCAAGAAAAATTTTAATATCGCCAACGTATCCGAGGCGCGTCAACGGAGTAGTCCTGGATTGAATGCCGACAACGAATTGCGTGACAAAATCAGGCAACTCTGAACATAGAAGTCGCGTTTTTTCTATATTTTTTTCATCTCTTTTGTCAAAATAGGTTTCGCTCATAAAGTAATTATACCATATTTCAACCGCGCTTTCAAGCGTTTTGTAAAACGATTTTATTCACTGACATGTTTGAAAATTATATAAATTACTTTGTTGCGATAAAAATATAATTTTAATTTAAAAATTATATTATCGGGGTATTTGCCCCATAATCCCGTCGTTCAGCGACAAGACAATTTTGGTTTATAACAAAAGGAACTTTTACATTTTTTCTTCTTATAACACACTATCAATACACAAAAGTATAGTTTTGCGAATAGTTCAAGAACGTATAGGTGTACTTGATAGTCCTGTTTTTTGACTTTTTCCGTTCTTTTCTTCCCTTTGGGGAAATCCCGGCATAAAGTCCGGATGTTCTTTTAAGAATGCGTCTACCGTTCTTCGCGTTATGTAGCGTTGCCGTCCGGCTACGAGAGATAACATCAGATCGTGCAACTGCTCGCATTCGAGTTCCGGATCTTCTACAAGTCGCAACTGCTGGATCAGAACGTTGTACTTTTCGAGTTCCTCGTCACTTAGTTCCGGATCCGCTACACCACGGAAACAACCGTACCCCTGAAACACGTGAACGTTTTTCAGTGCGTAATAAAGCGTCTTAAACTGCTCATACGTCATACTCAGTCGTCCCTCGTCATTATGTTCGAACTTTATGACGTACTTGAACACTTCGTATACCGTACCTGTAACTTCGTCGCAAGTTACGCTATAACCGTCCTTCACCTTCTCTACGTTCTCCGGCGTGACCTTAATGTCGTTCATCAGACAATACCATATCTTTTGAAGTATTGTTATAACTCGCCGAAATTCAAAATAAAATAAACGTCATTATAAGATAAAAGTCCCGAATCTAAATCGGGACTTTTATCTTATAAACTCAAAAAAATTATTATTTCGGCAAATTTGTGAGGACGTTATTTAATACGATTTTGGCGTGTTCGTAAGTCAGCGAGCCTTGAAAATAAGCGAAATAAGGTTCTTTTATCGGGGCGTCGGCGCTCATTTCGATCGATGCGCCTTGAATAAATGCGCCGGCTGCCATAATGACCTGATGCTGATAACCGGGCATATCCCACGGTTCGGGCAAAACGTGACTGTCGATCGGCGAATACGTTTGTATCGTTTGGCAAAACGAAATCAATTCCTCCTTCGTTTTGAACTTTATCGAAGTAATGATGTCGTTTTGTTTTTCGTCGAATGCCGGCAATGTTTCATATCCGAGTTTGCCAAGAACGCGGCTGAACAATGCGGACGCTTTGAGAGCCTGTTCCACGACGTGCGGAGCCATGAACAATCCTTGATAAAAATATTGATAGCCGTAAGCGTAAGAGCCCACTTCCATACCGATCCCTGGTGCCGTAAGTCTGCCTGCGATAAGGTCGACGAGTTTCTTTTTTCCGGCAATATAACCGCCGGTCGGAGCAAGTCCTCCACCCGGATTTTTAATCAGCGACCCGACAATAATATCCGCGCCGACTTGCGTCGGTTCGATAACGTCCGTAAACTCGCCGTAACAGTTATCGACTACGATAGGAGCATCCGAGTATTTTCTTACAGCGTTTACCGCGTCGCGAATTTCGTCGACGGATAACGCGCTGCGCCAACTGTATCCGCGAGAACGCTGTATGAATATCAGCGCGGGTTTAATTGTTTTGACTGTATCGGAAACCGCTTGTAAATCTATTTTTCCGTTTTGGTCAACTTCGGTTTTGCTAAATTTGACGCCAAAATCACGAAGAGAGCCTATTCCTTTTCCTTCAACTACATCCAAAAGAGTGTCATAAGGATTGCCTGTTGCGGAATACATGACGTCTCCCGGGCGTAACAGACCGAACAAAACCGTACTTATCGCGTGTGTTCCGTTTGCGATGAGCGGCGACACTATCGCGCTTTCCGTGCCGAAAACGTCGGCAAAAAGTCGGCAAAGAGTATCTCTGCCTATATCGTCGTAACCGTAGCCGGTAGTCGGAGTAAAATGTCTGAGCGCGATTCGGTTGTTTCTAAACGCTTCCAGAACTTTGTTTTGGTTTTCAAGCGCGTTGTTTTCTATGCGGGTAAAGATCTCTTGAAGGTCTTCTTCCGCGGATAAAATCATGTTATCGATATTCATATTTTCTCCGTCTGTTATTCTGATAGAAATCCGTTTACGATTTTGGCAGTTTCGTCGTTTGCGTTTAAAAAATCTACAAACGTTTTATTTGCGCTCATGCCGCGAAAAAACGTCATTTGACGCTTGGCATAGTTTCTTGACAGTTTTTTAATTTCGTCTTTGACCGCGTCCAAAGAATCAAATTTTCCGCAAAAGTATTCACATAGTTGCTTATATCCGATAGCCTGCATACTTTGACATTCTTTATAATGTTCAAGCGATTTAACTTCGTCGATAAGTCCGTCATCAAACATTTTATCGACACGGGTTTCTAT
>CAKQVV010000113.1 GCA_934277845.1 uncultured Clostridia bacterium | reverse complement strand
ATCGCTCACCGTATACATGACCGAAGTCCGGTACTCGATCACGACGAAACAGCCCGAAATTACGCTTAACGTTTCGAGAGTGGAGAAAACGAATTTTGCGGACTATTTCAAAGCAACGCGCGAGGGTAAAGACTACGCGGTTACCGCCGACATGCTCGAGAGCAACGTCAAGTCCGAACCCGGCGATTACACCGTCGTGTGCAAAAAGAACAATTTTTCCGCCACGCTCACCGTACACGTCACCGACGCTCACGAAGTCGAAATCGGCAAGGCTTACGACGTACTTCGCCTGACGAAAGACGAAGTCGCTACCCACGACTTCACCAAAGATTTCTGGATTTTCGTCGACAAGACAGCGGTGCCCGTCACCGCCGACATGGTCGACGCGAGCGCGCTTAGCGGCACTCTCGCCGAGAATGAAAACTACACCGTTACGCTCACCTACGACAATGCCGGCACCGACGTTACCAAAGACTTGATCGTCGGAATCGTTCCTGCCGGAGATGTTATCGTCAACGCACGGAATGCCGAAACCTATCCCAACGGCGAATATATCGATCTGACCGCGTTGTTTACGATCACCGATAACGGCAAAAATATTCCCGTCACGAGTGATATGGTCAGCGGTAGCGTAAATTACACCGAGGCGGGCGACAACGTAATCACCCTTAACTATAAAGGCGTACAGTATAATGCCACGGTTACGGTTCGTACCGGTGCCATAGTAAAACCTGCCAAGGGCGACAGAATTACCGTCAAGGCGGGAACCGATAAAAACGCCTACGATTTCGCGTCGGATTTTATCGTAATCATCAACGGCAAGCGTTACCGCGATATTTTGCAGTATATCGATACTTCAGCGGTTGATTTTTCGACGAAAGGCGAATATCCCGTTGAAATCAACGTTCTTTATAACAGCGGATCCGTTTCCGCAACCGGCGCCGTGAAGTTTACCGAAGTCAAGGCTACGATTACTTACGTTGTGCAGGATAAGGAATATTCCGGTTCGGTCAAAGAATCGAAAGTGACCGTCAAACAGGGCGAAAGTTATAACGTTTTCAGAAACCTCAATGTAGTCATCAACGGCTATGAGCAACAGTTCACCGAGAATCCCGATCAGATCGGCGGACTTACCTGCTACGCAGAGATCGTCGAAGGCAAAAATATCGATTTCAACGTACCCGGGGTTTACAACGTGAAGATAAACGTATTCGTCGACGGCGCAAATTCCGAATATTTCACGCTTTCCTATGTTCTTATCGTAAATTCCGACGTAATTATCACGGCGGCACCGGGTTCTGCGATCGTTCGCGGCAGCGTATATCTGCCCGATTTGTTCACAATAACCGACGGTGACGAGGAAGTAAGCGTTACGGTCGACATGATAACCGGCGTTGTTGATTTCTTCACACCCGGAGTGTACACCGTCACCGTGACGTATAAAGATTTTTCCGAGTCTGCCACCGTGACGATTTTCGACGATAAGTTTATCGGCACATATAAAACCAACCTTAAAACCATTGCGCAAAAAGGGTTTGAAGACGATGACGGATACGTCGACGTCGGTGTCGAGTCAAAACCCATCGGAGATCTTGTCATCGACGAGAATATGAACATCACGGTTCACGGTATTGCCGCAACCGACGTCAAAGGTATCGACGAAAATACATTTACGTTCAACCTCAAAGGGAACAAGCACACGATGTATTTTGACGACGGCATCGCCGTGATAGTCCCCGAAAACAGTCTCAGAATGAAATATACCGATGACAATCGTTCGCTTGTCTATTACAATACGAACGTCTGGTCGGTTGCAGGCAGAGGTACTTTTACGCTCAATTCGAAATCGGCTCACGTCCTTGCCGTCGATTATGCGGGTTATTCGATAGACAGCGCGCGTATAACCCGGGTAGGAGAAACCGCAAGCCGCCGTTTTGCACTCAAGACCGAACTTACCGAACATTCCGGCAGCGATTTCTATTACAAAGTAACGTGGGGATTTATCGAATTCGATGACGGTTTTTCTCACGGAACAACCGATATCGGCAAGACGTTCGGCGCGACGTTCGACGGCGAGCATTTAAGGTTTTCGATCACGTCGCCCACCGAGGGCAAGATCGACACTCAGTACGTCGATACTTCGTATTACGGAAAAACCTTTACCGGAGGAATAGACGGGATCGCATATACGCTTGGTTTTTCGGCAAACGGCTCCATGACGTTGAAAAAAGGCACCGAAACCGTAGTCAATTTGCTTGCCAACACGATAAGCACGATGAAATACGGTAAATACGATTATTCCGACAGATCTTTTACCGTTTACGGTAGCAAAGTCAGATCGAGCGGCTCTTCCGGATACGATTACTCGTGCGATTTTGCTCAAATCAAGTATAATAACGAAGAATTTATTCCTTTTGCATATAAGTTCTATCTTGATTTGAACAACAATACTTTTACTTACGTTCAAAAAGACGACGTATTCGGACTTTATAAAAACGGAAACCAGTACATGTTCTTCGACGGTTACGGCAACGGCTTGATTTGTTTCGACATGTCCAGTTATGAAGTAACCGCGTTAAAGTATGCGCTTACCAACAGCGACATAGCGGTAACCTACGTCAATATGAAAGGTTCGTTCAAATACGGACAAACCGCGGATTTTTATATCGACGTGTGGAAGAATATCGTTACGGCTAAACGTAACGACGGCGGCATAGATGTCGGCAAGGCATTTGAAAGCATTTATATTGAAAGCGGCGCGATCGTCAGGGTGGGCGATCTCAGGCTTGTGTCGTCCGTCAAAGCCGACGGAACGATCGACCAGGCGGCGACAAAAGCGGAATTGCTCTCACGCTTTACTATCATAACCAAAGACGGTGAGATGAGCGACGCCGACAAAGCCAAAGCCGTCAACATAAAGAAAGTTTCCGTCAGAAAAGAAGGTTTCTATGAAATTACCGTAACGCTCACGGTCAACGGCACCAACGTCACGAACTACTATTCGGTTCAGGTAATCCTGCCGAAATACGAGTCGACCAACCCGTTCGTGGGTAGTTTCAACGGAGTGATCCCCGAAATTGCGGCCGAGTTCGCTATGGACGCAAGCGGCATGATTACGCTTACTCAGGCAGGGACCGAGTACACCGGTCTTGCAACGCTCGCTGGCAACGCGTTCACGTGCTTTGCTTATTCTTCGACCGGACGTAAACTTGTAGTAAAGGGCAGCGTGTATTCCGACCACGTGATCCAGATCGTCGCTACCGGTGCGGAAAACGTCAACGCGTTCTTCACCAAGGGCATCGCAACCTATGCCGGGACCAAAGGCTATGTCGTGCGCGCGGTAAAAACGCCCGACGGCACCGAGTTCTTCGTTTCGGCAACCAAGGAAGCAATGGGCACGAAAGCGATCGCATACAACTATGTCGGTTCCGCCGCGCCTTCGCTCGCGGTCGGCGAGGTTATCTCGCTCACCGTCAACGACGTCGAAACCGTGTTGAGAGTGGACGAGCCCGGCAATTACAATAGCGGCATTACGCTCGCTACCGGACCGCTCGGCACGTACACTTCGGGTGAAAACACGATCGCTTTCGACGGTTTCGGCAACGCGACCTACAACGGTGTCGCCGGCACCTATATGGTGATCGACGACCGCAGCGTAGTGTTCAAGTATGCTTCCGGCGAAAACAGTGGACTTATCGCCCGTATCGACACGACCGCGGACGGATCGTTCACCGATGCCGGCTCGCCGCTTTCTCTCGCGGACATCAAGGGCAATTATTACGCAGAACTCTCGTACTACGGCGACAGCGATATGTACACCGATGTCGTGACGTTCTTTTTCAATTCCGACGGCAGCGCGACGGTTTCCTATACGATCGACGCCTCGAATAACGAAACGATGAACGGCAAACCCGACTATGCGGACGCGGTTGCGGCTGTCGGCAGCGTGACGCTCAAAGGCGACGTGCTCACGGTAACGGCAACCAAGGGTTCCGCGACCTATACGTTCGTATTCACTGTGACAAATCCCATTGAACCGACCGTGCTCGAACTCACGAATGCGCCCGACCTTTCCGATTACGAAGGCCCGGAACTTTCAGCCGGCAAAACGTTTGAAAAATAAGTTGCGGCAGGGTAGAAAAGCCTCTTTCGCAACAAATAAACGAACGTTTGAGGAATGTCGGCAATCGCCCGATATCCCTTAAACAACCGAATAACGTTAAACTCCGTCAACGGCGACGACCGCGGGCGGAGTTTACCTTTTTGTCCGGCGTTTTCGATGCATCTGAAATGTATATTTATGCATAAAAATACGAATATTCCGTATAAAATCGTAAAAATGCGGTTGCAAAGATATAATATGCCGGGCAATCGTTCGCAGTCAGAAAGATTTCGGTGAGAACCATTGAGAAAATCAGTTAAAAGTTTTGAAAAATCACATAAATTCACTTTACAAAAGTAGTAAATAACATTATAATATGTTTTAATGAAGGTTGCAACATTGTAAAAACAAGCAATTTTCAGCAAAATTCGCAGGGTGCGGACGGAATAATCGTCCGGAACCGAAGCCGCATAACGTTTGCATAAAAATACGGAAGCGGCGATGCGATACAAACACTGTAATATACGAAAAGCGCATCGCAACAGAAACACCCCGGCATAGCGTTGCCGACGCGCAAAATCGTGTAAAAATTTTTTTGGAGGACACACAGCAATGAAAAAGAAAAGTCTGTTAATAGTTGCGATATTAACGTTCGTACTTTCTTTTGCGTTCGCGGCGTGCGGCGAAACGGAAACGCCCCACACACACGAATACACTGCATACGAGTGGGTTGAAGGCAGTACGCCTACCGAAACCGAGGCAGGCAAAGCCACGGCGACCTGTTCGACTTGCGGAGAATCTACGACCGTCGATGTACCGAAACTGACCGACGAATCCGTCTGGACGGTAACGACTACCGACGCTACCTGCACCGCAGACGGAGAAAAGACCTACACGTCAAAGTACGGCACGGTCAAAGTCGCGATCGCGGCGAGCCACAAGTTCGGCGATCTCGTCGCGGCGACCGACTCGACCTGCCTTAAAAAGGGCAACGTCGCGTACTACCACTGCACGGTATGCGAAAAGAACTTCGCCGAGGACGGCACCACCGAACTCGAAAGCGTAGAGAAACCTCTTGCGGACCACGACTACGGCACGCTTATCGCGGCGGTAGCGTCTACCTGCAAAACGCACGGCACCGTTGCGCATTATCACTGCTCGGTTTGCGAGAAAAACTTCGACGCGGACAAAAACGAACTGGCTTCGATCGAAGCGCCCCTTGCGGATCACGACTACGGCGAACTCGTTGCGGCAACCGAGTCGACCTGCCAGACTCAGGGCAATATCGCGTACTATCACTGCTCGGTTTGCGGCAAATACTTCAACGAAGAAAAAACCGAAATAACCGAAGCCGAAACCAAAAAGCCCCTTGCGGATCACGACTACGGCACGCTTATCGCGGCGACCGAATCGACCTGCCAAGTTCAGGGTAATATCGCGTACTATCACTGCTCGGTTTGCGGCAAATACTTCAACGAAGAAAAAACCGAAATAACCGAAGCCGAAAC
>CAKQVV010000112.1 GCA_934277845.1 uncultured Clostridia bacterium | reverse complement strand
CTTTGCCGTCTTTATCTTCGGATACCGCGGGTTTTTCCGGCTCGCCGTCCAGTTCGATACGCTCGGCGTTGCAGCGGTTTATAAGGTCTTTCGACGTAAAAAGCCACACGAGCGCGGCGGAAAAGAATACCGCGGCGGAAACGTAAAACGTCAGGCGGAAATTGCCGATAAGCGACATTATCGCGCTTGTGCCGTAAACCAAAAATGTGCCGGCGGTGACGGGAATCGTACACGCGACGATGACGAAATGCCGGTATTTGTTTGCCGTACAAGAGTGCAGAGTGAGTATGAGCAACGACCACAACGAAGCGGAAAGTAAGCCGTTGAGCGCCCAGACGTATTTCAGAAACGTAAAGCCAGACTTGGGTATTATTCCCATTATCACGTTCAGCGCGCTTATCGCCGCCGCCATGCAGAACATGACGGGACCGGGTTTATAGTACTTGCACATGATCCCGTGAAATACCTGTCCTATCGCGTAAGTCACGAAAAAGCAGGTGCTTATCAGTCCCACCGCCGCCTTCGGTTCGCCGTAAAAAGCCATTATTTCGTTTACGTTCGAGTCGAACGACTTGCGGCACAGGTACGAACACGCGTACATTACCATGCAAAGCACGGTAAGTTTTACCGCCGCATGTCCGCGATCGGTACACTTCTTCTCTCCGTCGTTGTTGTTCTCGTTCCCGGGTGCGGAAACGACTTCCTGTTCGGTCATTTTATTCGATCCTTTAATTCTTCCGCTACTTCTACGGCGAAAGAAACCGCCGCGCTGGAAGAGCGGCAACACATTAACGTATTATATACGAACGCGCCGCCAAAGACAACGGTTTCGCCGGCGTCTAACCGCGATACCGAATAAAAACCGTAATATTTGCGGTATTTCCCGGCATGCAAACAAAAAACGGCGAAACGTTTGATCTCGCCGTTTTTCGTTTTATGATATTCGTTCGGAGTTATTCCGGCTCCGATAATTCCGGCGGATTTCGCCGTTCGAGAAATTTTTATCCGCGATGTATCTCCGTCTGCTTGTGTTTCGGATTTTTCCAGTCGTAAATCGGCGGAATACTGTCCGCATCGAACGGCAAGCGGAAAAATTCGCCGGCGTCGAAGTCTTTGCCGCCGCTTTTACGTCTTTTCACCAGCGATACCAGCATTTCGACGTCCTCTGTCTTGTGAAAATGCCGTCCGGGACGGAAATGCCAGAAAATCTCGCCGGTTGCGCCCAGAAAGTCGTAAACTTCCTTTGCCGCGACCGTCGTTTGCCACGAGCCGACCGGATTCGACCAGATATCGTGTGCTGCTTCGGTCAGCAGCAAAGTGCGCGGCGCGATCAGCGCTTTCAGTTCGTGACAGTCGAACGGCAGTTCCGTTTCGCGATCGGCATAGTCGCCGAGTTTTTCGCCCATCCAGTAATAATAATTATGCCACAAATCGCTAAGCCGCTCGCTCCTCGCCTCATAACCGTTCTCGTCAAGCGCGACAAGACGCGAGCGGTAACACGAGCACGAGCCTGCGCATGTTTCGTTGGGATTGACGATCGCCGCGCGTTCGTCCAGCGCACCCGCAAGCGCACAGGTTTTGCCGCCGCGCGAATGTCCCGTAAACGCTATACAATCGAGATCGACAAGCCCGATTTTTTCCAGCGCGTCGACTACGCGGGAATACCCCCACGCCCATGCCGAAAGCGCGCCGCAACGAAGTCCCGGATAAACGTCGAAAATTTGTCCCTGACCGCGCGCCTCGCCCATGACGTCGTGCGCAATCTCCGTGCGGTCGAATATCGCCCAGGCGACGCCATTGTTAAGCGCCGCTCCCAGCCACTCGCGATCCATATAATAGTTGAAACACCCGTCGCCGTCGACGATTACCGGCGGATTTACCGCGCCGTCGGGTAAAATAAGTTTCATTCTGAACGAAACCGGATGCGCCTTGTATCCGCATTTTATCCTGTACACGCGGGTTTTGCCGCCGTTATACAACGTTTCGACTTCCGTAAACCCGGAAACGGGCGGTTGTACGCCGTATTGAAGTTCGATAACCGTCTTGTACAGTTCTTTTTTGCGTTCGTACCAGTCGGATTCGGTTTTCACTCTTCGCCCGTCCCCGAACATAAACGGATCGGGAAGTTTGCCGAGGATTTCGTAATTCTTTATTTTCAGCATGTCGGGCGTGACCGCCGTTCTCTTTTCTGCCATGATTATTCCCCTTTCAAATCTTGCGGAACTCGTCCATGACGGCAAAAATTTCGTCGCCGTAATCCGTCCGCCACCAACACTCGAGACTGATTCTGCCGCCCGAGTAACCCGCTTTCTTTAACGCCGCCGCATAGTTTTTTACCGCCGCGCGGTCCTCGTTTCTCGGTGCGCCGCGGTCGGGATTCGGACGGGCGATGTGCGCGTGCCAGAGTTTGTCGCGGGCAATAACAAGATCGGCGGGCGTTTCGTTTTCGACGTAGTAGTGGTAAAAATCGACGAGCGTACCCACGGCTTTATGCCCGAGAGAGCGGCAAAGTTCCGCGCCCTCTGGCACGGTATTGATAAAGTTGCACTCGAAATGATTGAGCGGCTCGATGACGACGCGCATGTTTACTTTTTCCGCTTCGTCGCCGGCAATGCGCAAAATGTCGATAAACCGCTTTCCGGCGTCCTCGCGCGTCATGTTTTCCGGCACGGAACGCGCGCCTGCCGAGCCTATTACGGCGATTTCGCCGCCGAGCAAAGCCGCGCGCTCGAAAGCACGGGCGCAATAGTCGTGAAACCACGCGTCGGGATATTCGTACATCTTCACGTCGCCGCCGAAAAAGCAGTTGAACGCTTCGGCTTTCAGCCCGGTAATGCGCGGCAGTTCCGCTACCTTGCGAAATTCCGCTTCCGTCATCACGGCAATCGGCGCAAGGTTTTCCTCGAAGTAGTCGTACCCGGATTCCGCCGCCGCAATCCAGTCGCCCGGATCCCCGCCTGCGCTCATTCTCGTGACGCCTATTCTCATCGTTGTCCCCCCCCACGTGTAATGTCGGTATCGAGTTGTGTTAATTATAGTCCGCCTGCCCGGATTTGTCAAATTTTATTCATTGCGTTTTACGCCCGAATCATTGCAAATCGCGCTGAAAAATACGGGCGCGTAAAAGAAAATGCCAAAGGATTACAAATGGCTGAGGACGATTTTCAGTAGACTTTTTATTTTATCAAGCGGCAACATATCTTTTGCGCTTAAATCTAGGTTAAAAATCTATTTTGAGCACTTCTTCGCCGTTTACGGTTTCAAAACGCGCAAAAGCCAGACACACCATGCGCGGACGGAAATCGGCGTTGTCGCTGTGGCAGTGATAGGCGCAGATATATTCGCCTTCCTTGCCGGTCGGTGCGAAACTGTTGTGTCCCACTCCGACCACCCCGGGCTTTGCGTGCAGCACCGGGTTGCCCGCGTATTTTACGAACGGTCCGGTCGGCTTGTCCGCCACCGCGTATCCCACGGCGTAGGCGGCGTTACGGGTGTGGTTAGCCGAATAAGCCATATAGTACTTGCCGCCGCGTTTTATGACGAACGGGCCTTCCGCGACTTCGCAGTCGACGGTTTCCCACGGTTCTTTCGCCTCGACGAGAACGTCGTCGTATTCTTTTTCCACCGCCCCGAGATCGGGCGTAAGGCGAGCAACGAAAATGCGGTTTCTGCCGTCGAGACGGACGTAGTACATGTACACGCCGTCCGGCTCGAACAAAAGATGTCCGTCGATCGCCTTGCCTTCGCGCAGCCACCCGTCGGTGAGTCCGGTAAACGGTCCGGTCGGCTTATCCGAAACGGCGACGGCGAGGTGCTCTTCCGCGGAATACACCATGTAGAACTTGTCGCGGTAGCGGTAAACTTCCGGCGCCCAGAACCATTTTTCGCCCGCAACGTCGGCTTTTTTAAGGCACAAGCCCTCGTTTTTCCAGTCTTTGAGATCGTCGGACGAATAGACGTAAAAGCCGTCGGGCACAGCAGCGTGATCGGTATCCGGCGCGATCTCCGTCGTGCAGTACAAGTAGTACTTGCCGCCGTGATTCAGTATAAACGGATCGGCTCCCGGGAACAGTTTTTCGGCGATTGCCATAATTCCACACTCCTTGGATTAAATTATAAAATGCGTGATTGCTTTGCGTTTCGCGATGCCGTCCGCGATTTATTTCTGATAATAAACCGTGTAAGGCTTCGGCTTGTCTGAGGCGGTATAACCCGGTCGCGAACCCGTGTTGCGGATATAGAAAGTCGCTTTTTCGTCGTCGGCGACGAACACGAGGTACTGCGCGAGCGCGGGCGTCGCGGTGGACGGGTAATATTCCTTTTCTTTCTTGCCGCCGTAACCCGTCAGTCCGTCGTGAAGGAAGTATTCCGCGCCGAACGGACGCAATCCGCCCATGTGCACGAACGTATAGTCATACTCTTTGCCGCGGTTATCGAGACTGCTTGAATTTATATCGAGCGGCTGCTCGTCTTTGAGATGAATGACCGCGCCCGACGAGTAGTCCTTGTAACAGCAGCTTTCGCCGTGGATATGCCCATAGAGATAAAACGCGTTTTTGTGCCCCTTGAAAACCTCGTAGAAAAGCGGCACGTTGCCATCGAAAGTTTCGTGATATTTGCCGTTCTGGTAGCAGCCTGCGGACAGGTGTCCTATCACGAACACCGGTTTCACTCCTCTCGGATCGATTTCGTCCAGTTTGGCTTTTACCCAGCGCAGGGTTTCGTCGGTGTAGATGCCGTCGTGCGTGTCGAACGCGCTGTCGGGATCGACGTTTATGCCGATAAAATCAAAGCCGTTCACGACGTAGTGAAACGCGTTCCAGTACCGTTCGGCAGGCTTCGCGGTCGCGTGCGCGACGAGTTTTTCGCTGTCGGGCAAAACTCCCAGCGATTTGTCCATAAGGTCGTAAAAATCGGTGGTGTTGTACGGCGCGTTTTCGGGCGTGCCGATATCGCCTAAGATCATGTCGTTGTTGCCGGCAACGTACATGACTTTGCCGCTTTTGGTGGTGCTTGCCGCCGCGGCGTCGAGTTTCGCTTTGAGATCGAGAAAGTTCTTTTTCGGGAGCGCGCACGACTTCGTCCAGTCGGGATAATCGGAAACGTTGTCGCCGCCGTTTATCGCAAGATCCGCTTTGCCGAACTCCTCGGGCGCGAGTTTGCACGCCGCAACATAGGACGTGCGCAGCGTCGTGGGATAATCGAGCATGGCTTGCTGGTTGTGTATATCGGTAAAGCAAAACGCCATAAGCGTCTTTTTCTCGTCTTCTTTCATTGCGTTGCCGCTCCTTTTTAATTGTTTTTTCGCCGTTTACCCGTCTATTATACTCCCGCCCCGTCGTTTTATCAAGCGTTTTCGCCCGGCTCCCGCGATAATATCCGGTCGGGATCGGTCGCTCCGTGCAGGGGATTCCACGCGTGGCGTCCCGCCCCGCTCTGAATGACGAGGTAATAGCTAGGCTACTCGTTCGATTTAAATAATGCCACATTCGTCACGCGATAACCATACTATTCCCGATTGTCGACTTTAAGAGAGTTGCGGGGTGGACACAACCGAAAGTGTCCCGGTGACTTTTTTCAGGCTCGGCGTTCACCCGGTACCCGATTACCGCAATGGGAGATTTTCCGCGCTTTT
>CAKQVV010000111.1 GCA_934277845.1 uncultured Clostridia bacterium | reverse complement strand
AACTTATAGTCATATTTTTACTTATTTCAATGAAAAAGGCGTTTTGACATCAATTTTACTCTATGTTTTTATGACGACATTTTCTGACGTATTCGTCCAGGATTTCGCTCTTCGGCTTGGATTTGAACGCAATATCTGTCGGTGACGACGGCGTAAGTAAATATTCGTTAAGGTCAAGCATAAACTGTTTTCTTCTGTTCGGCCTGTCTCTGAGGTTGCCGTCCTGCATTCTTTCGATCAAGTCATCCTCATACTTATCGAGCAAACCGTTATTATGAAAACTGAAAATCTTTTCATTGCTGAAAATAACGTGATCGATAAGCGTCTTACCGACAGCAACCAACGCTTCGTAAACACGCTCTGTCATTTGTATATCTTCGAGCGAAGGCGTAACGTCTCCCGACGGATGATTGTGCGCAAACAATACGTATGCCGCACCCTCGCGCGCCGCTTTCGCGACAAAGTCGGCAACGTCGAGAGCAATTCCGTCACTGTCGATGCTTTCGTGAAAGAACGATTTGATAATCCTATAATTGATGTCCATCAACAGAATACAACTACATTCGGGTTTCCTTCCGATAAACTTCGGATACATCTGCATGATTCCGGCTTCCGGCGATTCGATTTTTCGCGTACGCGGATCGATAACGCCCGCTTTAATCGCTTTCCTTACCATAGCAAATTCACTGGCAAGCAAGTATGCTGCGGATGCCGTCATATTTTTTACCTGAAACAATTCCCGAGGTGTTGCGCAAAGCACCGCGTCAAGCGAGCCGAAAACTCTTAATAGTTCGTGAGCAAGAGCATTCGTATCTTTACGCGGGATAACGAGCGACAAATGAAATTCCAAAGCCTCATGATCTTCAAAAACGATCATTTCCGAATCACGGTCGAATTTTGCACGCAAACGTTCTCTGTGTCCTGCATGCGGATTATACTCCGGTTTTTTCCCGGCAGTTGGCTCATTTGTACTGGCTGATTCCTTTTTCATAACGTATCTCCCTTTAATGCATAATAAATAACACGCAACATCTTTGATTGACGCACGTCAAAATTATATTCGCCGCGTGAAAACAATTTACTTTCTCGTTTGCCCGTTACCGTAAATACAATATTTATATGAAGTAAGTTCTCTGAGCCCCATAGGACCTCTTGCATGTAACTTTTGCGTGGAAATGCCCATTTCCGCACCGAAACCGAACTCGAAACCGTCGGTAAACGACGTAGAAGCGTTGTGATATACCGCTGCACTGTCAATACCGTGCATAAACGCTTTTACGGCTTCTTCGTCATTCGAAATGATCACATCGCTGTGATGCGATCCGTATTTGTTTATATGTTCGATTGCTTCGGTATAATTATTAACGATCTTACACGAAATTACAGTATCGAGATATTCGTTATAATAATCTTCTTCAGTGGCTTTTTCCACTTTGGGAAATGCTTTAACCGTTTTTTCGCAACCTTTGATTATAACACCGCTTTTACTCAACGCTTTGATTACAACCGGTAAAACCGTGTTTGCGGCGGCTTCGTCCACAACTATACTTTCAAGCGCGTTACAGACGCTCGGTCGACGCAACTTTCCGTTCAAAATAATTTTCTCGGCGATCACAGGATCGGCTGAAGCGTGAATATACGCATGGCAATTGCCGGAACCCGTTTCGATTACGGGCACGGTCGACCGGGTGACAACAGTCTGAATCAATTTTGCAGAACCTCTAGGAATGAGGACGTCAATCAGCCCTCTTGCCGTCATAAGCTCGGAAGAACTCTCATGCGATAAATCCTCTACGAGTTGAATAAACTCGCTTTTATAACTATGAGCATTTAATGCGTCCGAAATTGCTTTAACTATCGCCAGATTAGACTTATAAGAACTTTTGCTGCCGCGTAAAACAACCGCATTCGACGTTTTCAAACAAAGTCCTATCGCATCCGCCGTCACGTTCGGTCTGGCTTCGTAGATAATGCCTACGACACCGAACGGCACTCTTACTTTTTTCAAAAGCAATCCCGCGTGATTATGCCACTCTTCCATTACTTCGCCGACGGGATCGGGAAGTTCGATCAGTTTTACAAGCCCCTCGCTCATTCCCGCAATCCTGTCGCGATTGAGTTTCAACCGGTCGAGCAAGAATTGTTGCATTCCGGCATTTGCCGCAAGATCTTCGGCATTTGCCGCAAGTATTTCGTTTCCGGAGCGCATTAAAGCGTCGGCGGCAATGCGAAGCATTTCGTTTTTATCCGCCGTAGTAAGCGAGGAAAGATACGGAACGGACGCTTTCGACCGTTCGCAATTTTCTCGCACCGAAATCATCATTCGTCTTCCTCGTCGGTTTCAGGCAATTCTGCGTTATGGAAAACGTTTTGAACGTCGTCGTTTTCGTCAAACATATCGATCATTTTGATAAACTTATCCGCAGCGGAGTCGGCAAGCGGAACAGTCATTTGCGGAATACGATCGAGTTGGCTGCTTGCAAACTCATAACCAAGGTTTCTGAGATTATCGCAAACCGTAGTAAAATCGGCGGGTGCGGTAATAATTTCATACGCCTCTTCATCGGCATTGAAATCTTCTGCGCCTGCATCGAGCGCGGTCATCATCATTTCGTCGTCATCCATACCCTTTTTCTTTTCTATGACTATAACGCCCTTGGAGTCGAAAAGATACGAAACACATCCGTTGGTCCCCATAGACCCGCCGAACTTATCGAAAATATGTCGAACGTCACCTGCGGTGCGGTTTTTATTGTCGGTAAGGGTTTCCACGATTACCGCTACGCCGTTGGTACCATAGCCTTCGTAAACAACGGATTCATAGTTAATGCTGCCGAGTTCACCGCTGGCTTTTTTGATGCTGCGGCTGATATTGTCATTCGGCATATTAGCGGCCTTCGCTTTTGCTATAACGGTTCTGAGTGCGGAATTACTGTCGGGATCAGCGCCGCCGGATTTAACCGCTACCGCGATTTCACGACCTATTTTGGTAAAAACCTGCGAACGTGCCGCGTCGGTTTTGCCTTTTGCTCTTTTAATTGTCGACCACTTACTATGTCCGGACATAATATCTCTCCTGATTACTAAATTTACGGCCTTCTCGCGGAAAACCACATATTTCGATAAATTATATCATATCAAATCAAATTTGTAAATTGTTGTAACTAAATTTTTCAAAATCGAATGTAAAAAATTTTTATAGAAAATCGCCGGCTATACGCCTACGATCAAACATTACCGTTTTACCGGTTTATTAGATAAAACTATTTTAATCCGAAAGCAAATTGATACATTAAAACCGAAGCAGAAACACCTGCATTCAATGATTCTCCACTCAACATTGGCAGACATAATACATCATCAGACATAGTAATTGTGTTATCAGACAGTCCGTTTGCCTCATTTCCGACACATAAGCATGCTTTGTCAAATGATTTTACGCGTTCAAAAACATTGTCTCCGTTCATATCAGCCGCAAACAAAGTATAACCGTTATTCTTCAATTCTTCAAGGATCTTCGCTTCGCTTTTGAATACGTTTACTCTCGAAAGCGCCGACATAGCGCTCCTTACCACTTTCGGATTATAAAAATCTACACAATCATAGCAATAAATATCCGTAAAACCGGTTGCCAGCGCCGTTCTGATTATCGTCCCCATGTTTCCCGGATCCCTTATTCTATCAAGAAAAAGCGCAAACCGGCTCTTAAAATCCGGAATACTAGTTTTTTTGTCGGCTATACAAATAATGCCCTGAGTATTTTCGGTATCGCAAAGTTTAACAAATACGTTGTCACTCACTATAATAAAATCATTACCCGAAAACTCGTTTCGATATTTTTCATACAAACTTTCCGACACTACAAGTTCTGCCCCGGTCAGATACGGTAAGCTGTCTTTAATGATCCTATAACCCTCTATACAGTATTTACCGTATTCGTCGCGATATTTCTTTTCCTTCAACGCCCGTATTGATTTAAGTTTCGGATTGTCAATTGACGTGATAACCATTATAGTTTACTCTCTCTTGTTATGCTACCGAAATATAAAAAGCACCCGCGTCAAACGAGTGCCTTTTACATTTCTTTATTTATTTCGCGATTGCTTTGGACGCGGTTTCGGCAAGCGACTTGAACGCAGTAGTATCGTTTACTGCGATGTCGGCGAGAACTTTTCTGTTAAGGTTGATGCCGGCAGTTTTAAGACCATACATAAATCTTGAATAAGACATACCGTTCTGACGGGCTGCCGCATTGATACGTGCAATCCACAACTTACGAAAATCCCTCTTTTTGCGACGTCTGCCGATGAAGGCATACATCTGGGACTTCATTACCGCTTCGCGGGCGATACGGTAGGAACGCGATTTCGAGCCGAAATAGCCCTTCGCGAGTTTCATGATTTTACGACGCTTTTTAACTGCGTTTACTGCTCTTTTAATTCTCATAGTAGACCTCCGTTATTTCTGGATCATAACGTGCAAAGTTGCCGCCTGTTTCTCGGAACCCATATAAGCACCCTGTCTGAGTCCCATTTTTCTCTTGCTGGACTTCTTGGTCAGGATATGGTTCTTACCCTGCTGTGCGCGTTTAATTTTACCGCTCTTCGTCGTGCGGAAGCGTTTTTTTGCTCCGCTGTGGCTTTTCATTTTTGGCATTTAAGTTGCCCTCCGTAATGTAATTATTTTTTAGGAGCCAAAATCATCAGAATATTTCTACCCTCTGTCATCGGCTTTTTGTCAAATACACACTCATCCTTGACTATGTTGTAAAAGTCGTTCATAACTTCTACGCCGATAGCCGCGTGAGCCTGTTGTCTGCCTCTCATTCTTATCGAAACTTTGACTTTATCGCCGCCTTTAAGAAATTTAAGGCACTGTTTAGCTTTGGTTTCGAGGTCGTGGGTATCGATAGTCATCGACAACCAGATTTCTTTAAGGTCGGTAACCTTCTGATTCTTGCGAGCGTCTTTTTCGCGCTTTGCCGCATCGAACTTGAATTTACCGTAGTCCATAATCTTGCATACGGGCGGCGTAGCACCGGGATTAATTTTGACAAGATCGAGATTCTTCTCGTCCGCAATCCTGTTGGCCTCGCGAGCACTCATAATGCCGAGTTGCTGACCGTTTTCATCGATAACGCGAATTTCCGAATCCGTAATTCTCTCGTTAATCTCAACTTCCTTATTGATAACCGTGTCCTCCGAAAAAAAATTGAGCGGCACATAGATTTACCGCTCAATATAAACACAATAATCGATTAAATTATGCGTTACGCGGTCCGAGATACCCGACCGGTGAGAATAAATCTACTTCCAACTTTGTTTATTATATATTATTGTAAATGCTTTGTCAAGAGTTTTATTGCACTATTTCAAGACTTTTTCGTCGTTTTCGTACTTAATCTTCGCAAAAAAGTCCTCATACGTCATCGCGCCGAGATCGCCCTTGTCACGGCTACGCACAGACACGACGCCGTTTTCCACGTCTTTATCGCCGATAATGAGCATATACGGGATTTTTTCAAGTTGCGCCTCGCGAATCTTGTAACCGATTTTTTCGTTTCTGAGATCGCTCTCCGCACGAAGTCCGGCAGCGTTGAGTTTATCGGTGATTTCTTTGACTTTATCGGCAGTCCTGTCG
>CAKQVV010000110.1 GCA_934277845.1 uncultured Clostridia bacterium | reverse complement strand
AATACCCGTAAAAAATATTTGTTTGTTTTGCATATAATACCTCACATTTTATTTAATACAAGAAGTTTTGTTTGAAATTGCGCCAACCGCGCCAAACAAAACCGACGATTTTACACACTTGCCGAACAAAAAACGTTTTGTTCTACGTTCACAATGATTTGATAGATTTTGAACTTGTTTCTTGCTAAGTGTTGCACTTAGATTGACAATTCACTAATAGTATATATATTTTCAACTGTCCAAATAGTGTGCAAATCAACCTGCTGCCCTCGCCGCAACGGTCAACAAAAAAACAACGCGACCGTCCGAATCGGACCTGTATTTATTAAATCAAAATAAATGCGTTATGTAAATAGCCTATTTGATTTTTTTGTCATTTTTGATAATGAAAAAAGTCGCAAACTTGCTTGCAAGGGTTTGCGACTTCGCACATTGTCGGTAAACCATAACAACGTGATAGAACAAATAGCGGATAAATTGATAGAAAGCCAAAACGACAGATTGAACGACACGTCGGTACGAGCGGTACTGAACAAACAAAAGGTACAACTTGAAAAGCAGATAGAAAACTTTCTCGACGCCATAGGCAAAGGCATCACAACGATGTCTACGAAAATAAAACTCGAAAATCTCGAACAAGAACTTGCGGACGTATCAACAAAAATAACCGCCGAAGAGTGTAAACAGCGAATCGGACTGTCGCGAGCGGAAATAATAGGTTGATAACGGTAATATTTGACCCAAGCTCTTCGAGTTGGAGCTTGTATGCGGTATCGACTATAGCAGGGATAAAACGGCTTTCAAGCACGCTACAGCACACATCAAAGACTTTGTTTTCAATATCGTCTTTTTGCACGCTATCGTGCCACCACGGAAGGCAATAAAATATGGAAAATAAATTTGCTCTAATATAGAAAAACGGGCAGACGTTTTGCAATGTCTACCCATTGAAATTTGATAAGTAATACCCGCGGGTTCAAATCCCGATTGCTATTCGCTTGTGATTTGAACCCGTATTTTTTGGCATAAAAAAATGAACCCGAACTTTAACCTTTTTACGGGTTCAGTTGGGTTCATCTTGGCGGAGAGAACAGGATTTGAACCTGCGATACCTTTCGGTATACCCGCTTTCCAAGCGAGCACATTCGACCGCTCTGACATCTCTCCACAGTCGCTGAAATATTATAACAGATACAGGACGGTTTGTCCAGTATTTTTCAGAGATTTCCGAAAGTAGTTTGTTTTCGCAGCGCGGCGGCACAAAAAATCGAAAAATAGCGTGTTTTGCAACTCTCTTACCGTTGCAAGTTTGCGCGATATATGTTAAAATGTATATAGAAACTACCGAAAAGCGGATAAAATCGCGCGTGCGGATAAAAAATGGCGCGGAACGAGCGAAAAAGGAGAAACCGCGCGGCAAAAGGAAAGAAAATGAGGCTGGAAATACTATCCGAAAACAATCGTGATTACTTCGCGGCGGCGCACGCGCTGTACGAAGAGGCTTTTCCGCATCTCGAACGCAGAGAGAATGCGGAACAGGCGAGAATAATGCAAAATCCCGCCTATAAATACGGTTTGATTACCGACGATAACGGCGAACTGGACGGCATAATGCTGTACTGGGAGACGCCGGACTTCGTTTATCTGGAACACTTTGCGATACTGCCCGAAAAGCGCAATCGCGGCAAAGCCACGGCGGCGTTGAGCCTGTTGAAGGAGCGGTCGGATAAACCCATAATTCTCGAAATAGATCCGCCTTGCGACGAAATAAGCGAGCGACGTTATGCCTTTTACCGTCGCAACGGTTTCGTGATGAATCCGCACCGTCATATTCAGGCGAAATACCGGCTCGGCGACGGCGATCTCGAATTGAAAATACTGACTTATCCGCGAGAAATCACCGCCGCGGAATACCTGCATTTCCGCGATTTCATCACGCGCGAAGCGGGTATTCGTCCGACGCTGAACGACGAAGTTACCGTTCGCCCCATGCATGACGGCGACGACCGCAGGCGCGTAGGCAGGCTGATTTACCTCAGCGACAGATTTATTTATCCGTACTGGTTCGACTCTGTCGAGGACGGCGAACGGGTGATCGGAGAAATGACCGCGCTGCCCACGCTTTACAATGAAAAGAACGTGACGGTGGCGGTGACAAGCGACGGAATCATCGCGGGAGCAATGGTTTCGTGCTATGCGCCCGTCGAGGAAAAGGAAGAACATATCCGCGAAGCGTTTGATCGCGCAGGAGTGAAATGCGACAAGCGCACTCATGAAATTTTCGAGGCTTATTACGCGAAAATGAGCGACGATAAGACCGGGTATTATCTGGCTAATCTTGCCGTCGATCCGGAATATCGCGGCAAAGGCATCGCGTCCGCGCTTATGGCGAAGGCGATCGAGGGCAAGGACCTGTGCCGGCTCGAATGCGTAAAGGAAAATACGGGCGCATGGCGCGTATACGAACGACTCGGGTTCGAGATTACGGGCGAATATCCGGGCGTTTTCGGAGTTCCGTGCTATACCATGGTTAAAAGAGGGTAGAAAGAAATGGATGTATTTATCAGTTATCGTCGCGACGGCGGCTATGCGCTGGCAAGACTGATTTACGAGTGGTTGCACAGGGAAAACATCACGGTTTTTCTTGATCTCGAAGAACTCAGTTCGGGTCCGTTCAACGAAAAACTTTATTCCGCAATCGAGGACGCGGAAAACTTCGTGCTGATTTTGCCGTCGCACGCACTCGACCGTTGCGTAAGCGAGCAGGACTGGTTACGCCTTGAAATCGAGCACGCGATCAGGAATAAAAAGAACATTATTCCCATTATGGTGGACGGTTTCGAGTTTCCGAAAGAACTGCCCGTTTCCATGCAGGTACTTCCGTTTTTTAACGGAGTCGCGATCAGCCGCGAGTATTTCGACGCGTCGATGGTCAAACTCATATCGATGCTGAAAGGCATCAAGACCAAGGACGGCGAAGTCGATCTTCTCACGCGCCATGACGACGTGAGATACTACCTCGACGAGGACGAAAAGGAAAAGCACAGGCTGCACGTCGAGGACCTTTTGCTCGACAAGTACGAAGCACCGGTCATTCGTAAACTGCTGGAAGGCAAAAAGGACGCCGTGTGCCTGGACGTGAACGTTCTCAACCCCGAGAGCGCGTTCCAACGTTTCGAGAATCCCGAAGTGGGTAAGGTAATCGCGCTTACATATTCCGGCGAGGTCGCGGAGCGAGGCAATGCGGAGCGCAAAGACGACAACGTCAAATTCTTCGCCACGCAGTTCGAGGCGGACGATTTCGAGGACAAACTCGACGAGTACATCGACGAAGTGGGCGCGGACGGTATCGACTTTGTGTGCCTGAGCATGGCGATCATGGACTTTAAAAAGCCGTTCCGTATCTTGGAGGCGATAAGAAACTGTCTTAACGACGACGCGGTGATGATAATCCGCGACGTTGATGACGGAGCGGTGTTCGCTTATCCCGACAACGACGGATATTTCCGTAAGATTCAGACCTATTATATACACAATAAGTACAGCGGATTCCGCTATACCGGCAGGCAGATTTATTCCTACGTTCGCAAAATGGATCCCAAATCCATTTGCCTCGAACGCTACGGCATAAACACCGCCGACATGTCCCGCCGCGACAAGAAAATGCTGTTCGAGTCCTGGTTCAGTTTTATTCCCAACGATTTCGGCAGAATGTTGCGAGAAAACCCCGATTCGAAGATCGCCCGCGAAGTCGTGGATTTTTGCCGCGACCACTACGACGAACTCAACGAACAGTTTTTCTCGCAGGACACTATTTTCTCCGCCGGCTACGTCATCTATTCGGTAAGATTCTAGAACGCGAACCGGAATACGACAGGGCGGGAATTCGGCGCAAAGTAACCGAAAATTGCTTTATTTGCCTAAATTTTGGCGATTTTCGGGCAAAATATCATATAATTTTCACACAAGGCTACACAACGCGACGGTCAATTCCGTTGCGTTTTTTTTCGTAAAGCGGTATCATATAGGTGACTTCGGGTGATGCGGCAAAATGCTTTTGCGACATTTCCCCCGGGAATATAAAAACGGACGAAGCGAACGAATAACGTATGAAAAGAACCAACGACCTCGGCAACGATAAAATGTTTCCGCTGATACTGCGGCTTGTGATCCCGTCGATGCTCGCGCAACTCGTGAACGTGTTGTACAGCATAGTCGACAGGATTTTTATAAGCAAAATGCCCGACGGAGATCTTGCGCTGGCAGGCGTCGGCGTTTGCGGTCCGATAGTCACGCTCATCACTTCGTTCAGTTATCTCATGGGACTGGGCGGTGCGCCGCTGCTGGCGATGAAAATGGGCGAGGGGGATCGCAAGTCCGGCGAGAAAATACTTTTCAACTGTTTCGTCATGCTCGTCGCGATTTCCGCGATACTCACCGCAGGTTTTCTTATTTTCAAGCGCGGGCTTTTGTTTGCGTTCGGCGCGAGTACCGAGTCGATCGGATACTCGGACGATTATATGACGATCTATGTTGTCGGCAGCGTGTTCGCGCTGCTGTCCGTGGGACTTAACAGTTTCATTACCGCGCAGGGGTTTTCGGGCACGGCAATGATGACGGTCATTATCGGCGCGGTGACGAACGTCGTGCTCGATCCGCTGTTCATTTTCACGTTCGGCATGGGCGTCAGGGGCGCGGCGGTCGCGACCGTAATTTCGCAATTTCTTTCCGCGCTGTGGGCGGTGCTGTTTCTTGCGTTGTCGAAACGTCTCAAAGTGCGGCTCAAACTACAAAGACTATCATGGAAAATCATGACGCGCGTCATGAAACTCGGGTTTTCGCCGTTTATTATTATCGCCACCGACAGCGTGCTGACGATAGTACTTAATTCCGTCCTGCAGAAAACCGGCGGCGCACAGGGCGACGTCTACGTTGCGGCGGCGACGATCGTCGTCAGTTATATGCAACTGATTCTCATGCCGATGGGCGGACTGACGATGGCTTGTCAGCCGGTTGTGAGTTTTAATTACGGTGCGAGAAACAGCGCGCGCGTCAAAGCCGCCGTGCGCGACGCGGTGATTATAATGTTCTGTTTCACTGTGACGATGGCGGCGGTTTCGCAGTTTTTGCCGCAATATTTCGTGCGGATCTTTACCGAAAACCCCGAAGTTACGGAAGTCGCGGTCAGCGGTATGCGCGTGTATACCGCCGGCATAATCGTGCTGTCGATGCAGTACGTCGGCGTGGATATGCTGGTTGCGCTCGGCAAGATCGGTGCGGCTACTTTTCTTTCGCTTTTCCGCAAAATTCTCACGATAACGCTCACCGCGGTGTTGCCGCTGTTTCTCGGCAGTTTCGCAGCGTTCTACGGCGAGCCGATCATGGACGTCGCCAGCGGCATAACCGCTACGATCCTGTTCCTTATCGTGCTGAAAAGGACGCTTCACGCCCGGGATAACAGTACCGAAGAAATTAAGGTTTAAAGAGCACGAATTTGCCCCTATAACCCGAATTTTGGGAATAAGGTTATTATAAATATAACGAGAATTTTTCGTTTTTATCACCGTCATCCTGAGTGCGACGCGCGTGAGGATCCCATACAACAAGAACGAACTTAACTTTTAAGATTGTAAGTATTACGGAAAGAGTATCTTTTCGTAATACTTCTTTTTTTC
>CAKQVV010000109.1 GCA_934277845.1 uncultured Clostridia bacterium | reverse complement strand
GTCCCGGACCCCGCAACTCTTTTAAGGTCGGAAATGGGTATAGTATGATTGTCACGTGACAATCGAAAGTCTTGCCTTCCCCCTTGGGGGAAGGTGGCGGCGTAGCCGACGGATGAGGGGATAAAAACGTTTCCTTCCCGTCCTACCTCGTCATTCAGAGAAGTCGCCGGGCCTATAAAAGGTCGGGCGGTTTCGCGGAATCCCCCACACGGAGCGAGGATAATCTTTATAAATTCCCGAAGTGTTACTTAATAATTACCGTGGTAGCGCCGGCAGGCAGGGTTTTGCCGGTGCGTTTAAGTGTGACGTTCAAGCCGGCAGGGACGGTCACGGAGAGTCCGATCGCGCCGTTTTCGCGTTTCCACTCGACGATGAGCGTACCGATGCCCTTGAAAACGTGGGTGGCACGGACGTAATCCAGTTTGGATACGAAATTCGGATCGATGACGACGTCGGTGTGTCCGGTCAGTCCGTCGTTGATACGGATACCGCCCAAAGCCTCGTAGAACCAGCCGCTCACGTCGCCCCAGAAGTGGTGGTTCAGCGATCCTGCGTTAAGTTCGCCCGTTGCGAACATATTGCGCGAATACGGGAATTCCTCGGTGGGTTTGCGGAAAATTTCGTAAAGGGTAGTCGCGCCCGTAAGGACGTGGTTGGCAAACGACGGGTAGTCGGGGCGGGTGATCATATCGAAAGCGAGTTCGGTTTCACCCATGTTCGACAGCACGCGGAACAGCGCGCGGGCACCGATTACGCCGACCTGCATGTGGCCGTCGTATTTTGCGATCGCCTTTTTCAGTCCTTCTAGCGCGGCGGGCAATTCCTCTTTCGTGAACGCGCCGTAATACATAGCCATCGCCTGACCTGCCTGCGAGAGCGGCACGACTTCGGTGTGAGAGTCGTTCATCAGGTGCTTGCGGAACGCGGCGACGAGTTCGTCGTGAAGTTTTTTGCAGGTTGCGGCGCGTTTTTCGTCGCCGATCGCGGCAAAGAGTTTGTCCGCCATAAAGGTGAGATTGACGAGCGTCAGCGTGTCGGTGACGACGAGCGGAGTAGTGAGTTCGCCGCCCGGTCCGTCGACTTCGCACCAGTCGCCCAAGCCGTAATGCGCCAGTCCGTTTTCGTCGAGTTTGGATGGGATATATCCGATATAGCGGTAGATATTGTCTGCGCACTCGCGGAAACAGTCGAGATTGCCGCCTATGCGCCACAGCATAAAGGGCAGCATGGTGAGCGCGATGTCCCACGCCGGTCCGTTGCCCCAGTCGAAGCCCCAGCCGCCTGTGGGGATAATGCCGGGAAGAGCCCCGTCCGGACGCTGTGCGCGGCAAATGCAGCGCAGCCATTCGACGAGGCTGTCCTCGACGTCCATGTTCATAAGGAACTGTTGAGCGGACAGCGCGGCATCGCCCGTCCAGCCGTTCTTTTCGCGGTGCGGACAATCTGTCGGGAAGTAGTAGAAGTTCGAGCGATTCGAGCGCACGGCGTTTTGCTGAATACGATTGACGATATAGTCGGAACACTCGAACGAACCGACGTCGTCCATGCGACTGCTCATTACGAGATAGGTGAGAAGTTCGGCAGAAGCCTGCTCGGGACGCAGCCACTCGACCTCGGCGTAGCGGAAACCGAAGTAGGTAAAGTGCGGGACGTAGATTTCTTCTTCGCCGCCTTTCAGGGTATAGACCACCGTCTGGATATAACCGGGAGTGGTGTTTTCGTCGAATGAAATGTTGGATTGAACCACGCCGTCGAAGTTCGCGATTTCGCCCAGTTTTATATAGATCGTCTGTCCTTTTTTGCCGCGGATTCTAAGTCTTATCGTGCCGGCGTTGTTCTCTCCGAAGTCATAAAGGTAAGTGTTGGCTTTCGTCCTGAACACGGTGATCGGCTTGATTTCGCGGTAAACGGTGATCGGCGGCGCGGTGCAAAGGCGTTTTTCGCCGGCGTTCGAGGGGACGGGGAAAGGCTCGCCCCACGCCGAGTCGTCGAAACCGGGCGCGTTCCATCCGGGTTGTTCCGCCCGCGCGTCATACCTTTCTCCCGCGCGCAGGCTGTCGAAAACGACGGGCGAAGCGTGCCCCTTAAAGCCGCCGTCCGCCTCGAAAAGCAGTTTTCCGTCCGCCTCGAACGCGATGGCGAACTTCGGTGCCGAGCGGAAAGAGTTTTTATAGAAGTCCCACACGCGCGTGTCCTCGTCCTGCATGCCGTTGCCCAGCATAACGCACGTTTTCGCCCGGCGTCAGGTATTGCGTCACGTCGTAATTATCGTAGTATATGATCTGGTCGGGGTTGGAAATGTACGGGGCGAGCGCGCCTTTGGTGATGTTTTTGCCGTTGACGAACAGGACGTAAAAGCCCAGTCCCGCGATCGTGATTTCGGCTTTTTCCGGCACCGGACCGAGAGTGAAACTTTTTCGCAGCATCGGCGCGGCAACGTGGTCGCGGATTGTGTTGTATTCTTTTGTAAAAGAATAGAATTTGTCGGATAGAATCATGATTTTCCTCCGTTTCAGAGTTTTTTTGCGTGCGGTATAAATTTTCCCGCAACTTATTTATTATTATATATTCGTTTTGTTTCGCGGTCAAGCGTGCGGAATAAACGGCTGCATTTCGTCGGAAAACCCTACCGCCGGAGAAGAAGGTCGGGCGTTTATCCGCCCGAATCCCGGTTTTTCGGGGAATCGCGCGGTTCGCTGCTCGGGACAGCGGGGGTAATCGCGTTTTTTCGGGATTTTTCCGCCCGAAATTATTTCAAAGAAGGCAAAAACGCTTGCGTGTTTGCAAAAATTGTGGTATAGTACTTGAGTATCCTGTGCGTAGAGTCACGGGAATATTAAGAGGTGTCAGTCAAAATGAAATTCGATTTAGTCAATTTAGCGGCGGTTTCGGCTTGGGTTTCGGAATCGTTCCCTATTATAAGAATGGTACTCCTTATCGTCATCGCGGTGCTTTCGTTCGCGCTGATTTTCATCGTTCTTTTCCAGCCCGGAAAAGAGGACGGCGGCATGGGGGTGCTCGGCGGCAGTGCTACCGATACGTTCTATTCCAAGAATAAGTCGCAAACCTGGGAAAGCGCATTGAAGCGTCTGACGATAGTGTTGTCCATCGTCATCGCCGTGCTGACGATTGCGTTCTTCGTCACCGTTGCGATTTACAGCGGTATGTAAAAACAGGAGCGGACGGGCTTTTCGTCCGCTTTAATTTTTGTGCGGGACGGCAGGGAGGCCGTTTCCGCAGGTTAATCAAGCAAGACGCGCCGGGAAATGTTGTGGGCGCGTTTTCGCGTGTTCGGAGAGGTGAAAGTAACATGTACAGAAACAATTTTAAGAAAGAAGAAAAGAGCAAAGGCGGCAAGACCGCAAAGAAAAGAGAAAACTTCGGCAGGACTTCGTGTGCGCGCCGTATCGGCGATTACGTCGAGGGCAAAGTGCAGGGAAGCGGCAAGGGCTTTGCGTTCCTTGTGCCCGATGACGGCGGCGACGACCTGTTTATCGCGGCGCGCGACCTGTTCGGCGCAATTCACGGCGACGACGTGGTCGCAAAGGTCACCGGAAACCGCAGGGGCGGCGGCGAGTGCGAAGTGCTGAAAGTATTGAAAAGAAACGTGACCGAAATAGTGGGCGTGTTCGACGGGTTCGGCGTGGACTCAATCGAGCGCGGCTTGGGGACGATCAAGGTCGAGTTTACCGGCGGCGTCAAGGCGCAGAAGGGCGACAAGGTGGTGGCAAAAATCATGGACGGCAGTCCGATCCGTTGCAAGATCGCCGAAGTACTGGGAAAAGACGGCGATACGCTCGCCGATATTATGGGCGTTATCCGCTCGTATCAACTTCGCGAGGATTTTCCCGCGGCTGTATTAAGGGAAGCCGCGGCGATTCCGGACGAGGTGAAAGACGCCGACAAGAAAGGCAGACGCGATTTCCGCGACGATATAGTCGTGACGGTGGACGGTGCGACGTCCAAGGACTTCGACGACGCGATTTCGGTGGAGAAAAAGGCTGAGGGATACAGACTGTTCGTGCATATAGCGGACGTTGCCGAATACGTCAAAGAAAACTCGCCGCTCGACCGCGAGGCTATGGAACGCGGCACCAGCGTGTACTTTGCCGACCGCGTGCTGCCCATGCTCCCCGAAAAACTCTCGAACGGTATTTGCTCGCTCAACGAGGGCGTGGACAGACTGACGCTCGGTTGCATAATGGACTTCGATAATGAAGGAAATATCGTTTCGCACGAGATTTGCGAGGGCGTAATCCGCTCGACGGCGCGCATGACTTACGACCGGGTTGAGAAAATATTCGACGGCGACGAAGATGAGATCAGGCGCACCGACGAGAAAAACGCCGCTATCGTGCCTATGCTGCGCGCGGCGAAAGAACTTGCGGAAATGCTGATGAAGAAACGCGCCGAACGCGGTTCGGTCGAGTTTGACATAGAGGAAAGCGAGATCGTGATGGGCGAAAACGGCAAGGTGCTGGACGTGAGAAAACGCGCGCGCCTGTTCTCGCACAAGTTGATCGAAGAGTTTATGCTGGCGGCGAACGAAACGGTGGCGCAGCATTTCGCGACGAGAAAAGTACCGTTCGTGTACCGCGTTCACGAAACTCCGCCGCTCGAAAAGGTGGAGAGCCTTAACGATTATCTCGCGGCATTCGGCTTGTCCGTACCCGACCGTCCTGCGCCCGAGGACTATGCCCGGCTGGTGGAAAGCCTTGACGAGAGCGTAAAAGGCGCGATCAACCGCGTCGCGCTCCGTTCGATGTCGAAAGCGGAATATAAACCCGAGTGTCTCGGACATTTCGGACTTGCGGCGGAATACTATTGCCATTTCACTTCGCCGATACGCCGTTACCCGGATCTGAGTATTCACAGAATCATTAAATATTTCCTGCGCGGCGGTACGGACTTCAAGAAGAAGTTCGGCGCGTTTGCGGCGGAGTCCTCGGTAAAGAGCAGCGAACGCGAAAAGATCGCCGAGGAAGCGGAAAGAAAGGTCGACGACCTGTTGAAAGCAAAGTTTATGGAGGACAAGATCGGCGAGAAATATCCCGCGATCGTCAGCGGCGTGACCGAGTGGGGACTGTTCTGCGAACTTGAGAACAGCGTTGAGGGCATGATCCGCATAGAATCGTTGGGCAATAACTTCAAGTACGACGAAAAACGCATGTTGCTCGGCAACGGCGTGCGCGTATTCCGCATGGGCGACAAAATAAATATCCGCGTCGAAGCCGTCAACTACGACCGCGTTTCGTTCACGCTCGACGACGCGTCCGAGAAACAGGGATAATCGGGACTTGTTTTCTTCACGTATAAATTCATATTGCATTTCGCATACTGCACACGGAGGCGAAATATGGACGGATTCGATATAATAGGCGATATGATTGCGGCGTGCGTGCCCATGGAGAAACCGCCGAGGGCAAAAGACTGACCGCAAGCAAACCCGGAAAAATTGCAAAAAACGGAGCGGAAATATGTTTCTTGCCCCGTTTTTTTACGCAGTCGGGTTAAAAACGTTGCAAAAACCGGGTGATTGTTATATAATGCAAGACGTAGGTATTTACCGGCACAGATTATCTTCGATTACGAAACTCCGGAGTTTTTCGCGGCGGCGTTTTTCTGCGCATTTGCGCGGCGGACGCATTTGCCTCGGCGAGCGGTGTTCGTTTTCGACGCGAAATAAAGAGAGGTTAAAGAATGAAACTCGGAGTTGTAGGTCTTCCGAACGTCGGAAAGAGCACGCTTTTCAATGCGATAACCGAAGCGGGCGCGGAGTGCGCGAATTATCCGTTCTGCACG
>CAKQVV010000108.1 GCA_934277845.1 uncultured Clostridia bacterium | reverse complement strand
CCGGGGCGGTACGTCACCGTGACGGGTTCGGCTGTCGTCCGCGGCGAGCGCGAATACTATCCTCGGCTGGTGCGCGCGCTGTCCGACGCGCTCGGCGAATTTACCGGTAAACCCGAAACCTGCCTTATTGCGGGACTGGGTAACCCGTCGATGACCGCCGACGCGCTGGGCTCTGCGGTCGTAAAGCGCGTGACGGTAACCCGTGTCCCCGGAAAGCACGGCGGCGTCTGCACGCTTTGTCCGTCGGTTTCGGGCGTGACGGGCGTGGAAAGTTTCGACGTCATTGCGGGCGTGGCTTCGGTCGTAAAGCCTTCGCTGATCATAGCCGTGGACAGTCTGTGCGCGGCGTCGAGCGACCGGCTCGCGTCGGCGTTTCAGATCACCGACACGGGTATCGCTCCGGGCAGCGGCGTGGGCAATCACCGTTTCCGGCTCGACCGCTCGTCGCTCGGCTGCCCGGTGATCGGCGTGGGCGTGCCGCTGGTAGTCTATGCTTCCACAATGATCCGCGAAGCCGGTGCCGAACCCGCCGAAAGCGACCTTGTCGTGACTCCGAAAGACGTGGATCTGATCGTCGAGGACTGCGCCGCCGTGCTTGCCGCCGCAATCGACTCCTCTCTCGGCAACAAATAACCGAAACTCCGCGTAACCGGACGTACTCCCCGCGAATATAATGAAACTATGAACGACGGGGCAATAGGAATATTCGACAGCGGCGTGGGCGGACTGAAAATACTCGGGGCGGCGGTAAAACGCCTGCCGACCGAGGACTTTATTTACGTTTTCGACCGCAGTCACGCGCCTTACGGCAACCGCAGCGATCGTTATGTCCGTAAACGCGCCGAGAAAGTGAGCGAACTTTTGCTGGCAAAGGGCGCGAAAATCGTGGTTGCGGCTTGCAACACCGCGACGGGCGTGGGGATTACTTATCTTCGCGACAAGTTCCGGGTGCCGTTCGTGGGAGTAGAACCGCCGGTAAAACCCGCCGCGCTCGCGAGAAAAAACGGTAAAATTTTGGTTTTGACCACCTGCCGCACCGCCGAACAGCCGAATTTCCGCGCGCTTCTAAGCCGTTGGGACGACGGCAATATCATCGTCGCGCCGCAACCGGCGCTCGCCCGCGACGTCGAAGAGAATTTCGCCGCTCTCGCTGTGTTAAAGCCGGAGATCGACCGGATTCTCTCGCCTTTCGACGGCGAAAACATCGAAAGCGTGGTGCTGGGCTGTACTCATTACTACTACCTTGCCGACCTTATTTCCGCGCACTACGGCGGCACCGTCCGCACGTTCGACGCCACCGCCGGGGTGATACGCCGGCTCGATTTCGTGCTTGGGCGGGACGATCTCCGCTCTTCCGTCGGCAAACACCGCATTAAATACGTATATTTGTAAACGGCTGATTTTGCAAAACTCACGAAAAAAACGCCCGGGCGCAATAATGCCACGAGCGTTTTTACTTTGTCCCGATAAACGCATTTAAAATCCGAATAGCCGCGGAAGGATACGAACGAGCGCGACGGATTTATGACGGCGCGACGGAATCTCCGATAACTGTTTATTCCGGGCGTAACGCGCCGCTGCTTACCGTTATTTTACGTTGGATTCGGGCGCGTAGTCCATTTCGAACCAGAAAGTCGAGCCGTTGTTTACGACCGAATCGATGCCGTAACGAGCCTCGTGCAGGACAAGCAGGTTTTTGCAGATCGACAGACCGATGCCGCTGCCCATGACCGCGCGTTTTGCCTGACTGGAACGATAATAACGATCCCAAACCTTGTCGCGCTCGGACGGCGCGATTCCCTTGCCGGTGTCGGCGATCTCCACCCTCACCGCGTCCATAAGCCGTTTTACGCGCACTTCGACCTTTTTGTCCGCGCCGGTGTAACTCACCGCGTTGCCGATAAGGTTGTAGACTATTTGCTCTACCATTCGTTCGTCGGCGCAAACGTAACAATCTTCGTCGGCGGTAAGATCGAATTTATACCCGCTCTGTTCGGACAGTATTGCAAAACGTTCGAGCACGGCGGACGCAAGCGCGGACATATCCATGCGTTTCATATCGGGCGCGCGCGTACCTGCCTGAATCTTCGACAGATCCAGAATATCGTTGACGAGCAACGTCAGCCGATCCACTTCGTCGATGATCACCTTGCAATGTTCGTTGCGTTTTTTCTCGTCGCGCCAGGAAATATCGCGCACCATTTCGGCATAAGCCTTGACCATGGTGAGCGGCGTGCGAAGATCGTGACTGACGTTGGCGAGAAAGTCGCGCCGCATTTTCTCGGTTTTTTCCAGCTCGTCCGCCGAATAGTTAAGCGCTTTCGCAAGTTCGTCGAACTCGGCAAACCCGGTTTTTCTGAACTCGACTTTTCCCTTGCCGAGTTTCCTCGCGGTCGCGGCATACTCGCGGATAGGCTTTGTGATGTTTTTGCTGAGCGCGTAGGACAACAGCACCGACACGATTATGCAGATGCAGGTGACCAGCACCAGTTGACTGGCGAGCAGCGAAATCGTAGCGTCCATCGGCATGATCACGCTGGAAGCGTAAAACCACATTTCCGTGCCGTCGGGGAGTTTGGTCGAATCGCCCACGACAAGCGTGTACGCGCCGTTATTGTGGCGAACTCTGTAAATGAAATCACCCGTTCCGCGCTCGGTGCCGAAATACGTCGGCTCGGGCATGAACGACGGCGAATCGGGACCGAGGTTTTCGTCGGGTGCGCGCCCGAAATGATCGCGGTACAACACGATGTGAATATCCGACGGCGTTGCGTCGGCGGGTTCGATGTCGTTCGTCACGGTGAACATGACGAAAATCAACTGATTGCCCGAAACAGCCGCTTCCACTTTTTGTATATAATCGTCGCTGACCTTGTGCGTCGACACGTCGTACTTATCCGCCGAAAAGTCCGAAAACACGTCGAAACACTCGGTGGCGATTTCGCGTTCTTTCATGCGCGAGTAGTACGCCTTGAACAGTATAACTTCCGTGATCCATAGCAGCGCGAGCATAACCACCGTCATGCCCACGAAGTACAGCCAGGTGCGGTACATGATGCTTCCGCGGCTTCTCGTTCCTTTCTTCTTTTTGCGGGAACCGGGCGCGGCGGAAAGATTTTCGGTCATAACTCCGTCCTTCTTATAATTCTATTTTATAGCCGAGTCCGCGAAGAGTGACTATCTTGTCGCGGTACTTGCCGAGCGACGAGCGAAGCATTTTGACGTGAGTGTCAACCGTGCGGTCGTCGCCGTAAAAGTCATAGCCCCACACGTTGGACAAAAGTTGTTCACGCGAGATCGCTATGCCTTTGTTCTGCGCGAGATAGAACAACAGTTCATACTCTTTGGGCGTCATATTCACTTTTTCGCCGTCGACGTAAACGTTCCTGCCCGCGATATCGATTTCCAGTCCGTCGGAAACGATCGTCGAACTTTTGCCGGGATTTATGCGCTTTAACACCGCCGCGACTCTTGCCATGACTTCCTTGGGCGAGAACGGCTTGACGACGTAATCGTCGACGCCCACCTCAAACCCGAACAGACGGTCGTATTCCTCGACGCGCGCCGACAGCATGATGACGGGCACCTGCGAGAACTTGCGGATTTCCTTGACGGCGTAGTAGCCGTCGAGTTTGGGCATCATTACGTCCATAAGAATCAGGTCGAAATTGTTTTCGCGGGCGAGCTTGACCGCCTGCATGCCGTCCTCGGCCTCCACGCACTCGTGCCCCTCGAACTCCGCATACAGCCGCAGCACCTCGCGAATCTTTTCTTCGTCGTCTACGATAAGAAGTTTTGCCATGTTTTTCTCCTTCCGCCCGCGGTTACGGGCGATTTTTCCTTTTTTTTCGTTTGCGTGCCGCCGGCAGCCCCCGACGGCTTGCTTAAAAGTTTTTGTACGGTGAAATTGTATCATTTTCACATTCGTTTTGTGCCGCGTCGCCGAAATCCGACACGATTTCACAATCCTTGCGGTGAAATCGGCAAAAACTTTTGTGAAAACTCTACTGTTTTCATTATACACCCTGTTGTCAAGCATTTCAAGAGTTTTCACAAAGTTTTCGCGGAAATAACTATACTTTTTTATAAAACCGTCGATTATGACGGAATTTTTGTTCCGAAAGCAAGACGGCGTTTTTGCGGTGCTCTTTTCAATCGCGGAAACGATTGACCGAAAGGTAAAACTAATGTATAATTGTTTTCGTAAGTTCAAGGAGCGATAACGAAATGGAAAACGACGAAAAGAAATGCGCGGCTTGTCCTTCGGGCGAGGGCGCGTGCGGCGCTTGCGAAAACGCCAAATCCGCCGAGGATAACAAGCAATCCGCCGAGCCGGACGACGACACGAAGGGACTGGATTATCTCACGAAACTATGCTATGCGGTGATCGACCGCGCGTCAATACCTTACGGCGAAAAACGCGACCTTCTGATGGCGGTGTACTCGTTCCGCTGTCTGTTCGACGCGAAAGAACTGCACCGCGCGTCCAAAGTACTGGTGCGCTATGGCTGTTCGTTCGTTTCCGCCGATCCGAAACTCAGAACCGTAGAACACGTTTACGAGATCACCGACGGCGAAAAGACGTACTACAAGTTCGACGTAGGCTCGCCCGCCTGGAACATCAAACTCCGCAGCGGCGACATTACCGGCGAAAACGCCGCGCTTCCCGACAAACCCACTCTGTACGACGCGGTAAACCGCATAATTTCGCTGGACTCGGCAACCGACGAACTGCGCGCGATGTGGCTGATATACTTCCCCTACGTTTTCCTGATCGGCGCGCCGGTCGAATATGACCTGTTGGACGAACTCGAATCCAAAATCAACAATCCCGACGTGTACAAAGCAGCAATGGACGGCAAGTACGCGGACAACATCTGCTGCACGACGGCGGAACTAAATGGCGAACACCCGCTCGTTGCCGAGTGGTACCGTCCGTTCATCGAGTGGAAGTCCGAACGCAACGAGAACGGCATCAGTCGCGAAACAGCAAAGTATCAGCGCGCGCTGATGCTGGGCGAGTACGAATACGCGATGCACGGCACGGAAAAACTGCTCGATTCGTTCCCCGACGACGAGGAAATCATGCTGCTCAATATTTCCGCGCGCTCGTCTCTCACCGCAATGGCGGGGCCGGAAAAGCGCGTCAAACTGCTGTCCGATAACTTCCGCATCATCAACGAGGCGATGAAAAACGCGCCGAAAAAGTACAATTATCTTCTCTACTACCGCGGACTGACGCGGCTGGGCATGAACGATCCCGAGGGCGCAAAAGAGGACTTCGAGGCAAGTTTGAAACTCGATCCGAACTTCGAGCCGTCGATGCTGATACTGAAAGGCATGGAAAACGCCGAAACCATGGCAAGCGACAAAAGCAAACTGTCGTAAGACGATAAAACCCGATACTCGCAGTCCTTCGACTGTCACAGGCTCCCCTTTTACGAGGGAGCCTTTTTATGCGGTTGAAATTATAAAATAGCACGCATAGTTTAACTGCTACCTCGTCATTCAGAGGCGTAAAAGTCGAAATTTAAAATCAAACGAAACCTTTTCGTTTATAACGTCATTCAGAGGAGTAACGGTCACGTCAGGTTTTTAAGGATAAATAAAACAGAACGAAATCTTTACTTTTACAACGTCATTCAGAGGAACAACGGCATTGTTTAAACTTAAAAAGACAATGCCGTTGCGACGTGGAATCCCCCGCTATAAGAACGTTTTTGACATTTTTTATAAAGTCTATTATCCGCTCCATGCGGGGGATTCCACGCAACTGCTTATGCATTTGCTCTGAATGACGGGGAACGCGGAAAGGAAACATTAT
>CAKQVV010000107.1 GCA_934277845.1 uncultured Clostridia bacterium | reverse complement strand
ATACTCGACCACGCACTCGCCCACGCGGGTTTTGAATGCGGCGTAATCGGACGAAGCGAATTCTTTCTCCGCCGCGGCGATGCTCATGCCGCCGAACGTCGAGTAGATCGTGAGCAGGTTGCTTATTCCCGGCTTGTCCGCGGAGAACCTGATTTCGTTGCCGCTGTCGGTGACGGCGCGTCTGAACTTGCGCATTATCGTATCCGCGTCGTCGAGAAGGAACACCGTGCCGGCGGTGTTATCGTCGGTCTTGCCCATTTTTGCCGTGGGATCGAGCAGCGAATAGATTTTTGCGCCCGTTTTCGGGTAGAAACCGTCGGGAACGACGAACGTGGGCGAATATTTGCCGTTGAAACGCTCGGCAATCGTACGCGCCAGTTCGAGGTGCTGTTTCTGATCTTTGCCGATGGGCACGAGTTCGGCCTGGTACAAAAGAATGTCCGCAGCCATCAGCGTGGGATACGCGAAAAGTCCGACGTTAACGTTCTCGGGTGCCTTTTTACTTTTGTCCTTGAACTGCGTCATGCGTTTGGCTTCGCCGAACTGCGTATAGCAATTCAGTACCCACGCCAGTTCCGCATGCGCGGGGACGTGACTCTGAATAAACAACGTGCTCTCGTCGGGATCGAGCCCGATCGCGAGAAACATCGCGAGAAATTCGGTCGTTCTTCGCCTGAGATCCGCAGGTGCGTTCGCCACCGTCAGACTGTGAAGGTCGGCTACCGCATAGTAACAGTCGTAATCTTTCGCGAGCGCGACCATGTTTTTGAGCGCGCCGATATAGTTGCCTATGGTAAGGTCGCCTGTAGGTTTGAGCGCGCTGAAAATTACGGGTTTCTTTTGGGTATTTACTTCGTTTTCCATGATCTTGTCCTATGCCTAATTCTTCTTGTTTTCGGCGTAATTTATCACCGTTTGTTTTGCTTTGCCCGGCTCGATAACGCCGGTAAAACGTTTCGGTAAATTTTTAAGTTCGGTAATAGAATCGGGAACGGGGAGCGCGGTTTCCTCTTCCAGCAGTCCGATCGTCACGAACGGATCCGCATCGGGTTTTCCGCCGATTGCCGAATACACGTCCGCGGCAAACTTGTAGGGGCTGGCGGTGGAAACGACCACAACGGGACGATCGTCGTCGTTTTCTTCGTAATACTTGTCCGCGACGCATTTCGCCACCGCCGTGTGCGTGTCGATAATATAGCCGTCCTCGTCGAGTTCGTCCGCGATCGTGTCGCGCACTTCCTCTTCGCTCGCCCACTCCGCCCGGAAAGTTTCTTTCATCGCCGCAAGTTCGATGTCGCTTATCGAGTAAGTTCCCGTTTCGGCGAGACTTTTCATTCTGGCGGCGGTGAGTTCGTCGTTTCTTCCCGAGAGTTCGAACACGAGCCGCTCGAGGTTGGAACTGACGAGTATGTCCATAGACGGACTGGTCGTCTTGTAAAATTTGCGTTTCGCCGTATACTCGCCGCTCCCGATAAAGTCGGTAAGCACGTTGTTGCGGTTAGACGCGCAAATGAGTTTACCTACCGGCAAGCCCATTTTTTTGGCGTAATACCCTGCCAGGATATTCCCGAAATTACCGCTCGGCACACAGAAGTTCACTTCGTCGCCGTACTCGATCTCGCCCGCGTCCATAAGGTCGACGTAAGCGGAAAAATAGTACGCGATCTGCGGAACGAGTCTGCCGAAGTTCATTGAGTTTGCGCTGCTGAGCGCGAATCCGTGCTTGCCGAGTTCTTCCGCAACCGCTTTGTCGGTAAAGATTTTTTTGACTGCGGTCTGTGCGTCGTCGAAGTTGCCGTCTATCGCCGAAACGAACACGTTGTCGCCTTTTTGGGTTATCATCTGCAATTTTTGCAGTTCGCTGACGCCGCCCGACGGATAGAACACTATCACGTCCGTGCCGGGCACGTCGCGGAATCCTTCGAGCGCGGCTTTACCGGTGTCGCCGCTGGTCGCGACTAAAATAAGCGTGCGGGTTTTCTCTCCCGTCACCGCCTTGCTGCCGGTCATAAGGTACGGCAGCAGCGTGAGCGCGATGTCTTTGAACGCGTGCGTCGGTCCGTGCCACAGTTCCAGCATGAACGTGCCCTCGTCGAGTTTGACTACGGGTGCGGGATCGCCGTCGAAACGCGCATACGCTTTCTCGGTGTAATCGGGCAGATCTTTAAGTTCGGGCAAAAACTTGCCGATCACCAGCGCGGCGCGTTCGGGATAATTCATATCCGCCATCGCCTCGATCTCTTCGCGTGTTACTTCGGGAAAAAGGGCGGGTACGAAAAGACCGCCCTCGTCCGATAATCCTTTAACTACCGCCTCCGCACCGCTCGCGACGCGGCAGGCGTTTCTCGTGCTGATAAAATTCAAGTCGGTAAATTCCTTTTACAGGGTTCCCCGAACAATTCCGAACGGAAACCCGGGTTGATCAGATTTTCAGATATATCTACGCATAAAGTCGGGGACTTCTTCCGCCGAAACCGTGAGGGTGAACGTCACGTCGAATTCGGTGCCGAGAAGGTCGAGTTGCTTAAACGCGTCTTCGAGCTCGGACACGTCCTTTTTAATGAACTTCGCCAGCCCGTCGATATACACGTCGGTGATGTCATAATTGCCGGCGAGCAAGCCTTTCAAAAAACACAGTATTCCGTTTTCGTCGGTGATTCCGTAGTGCTTGATATCGATAAAACGAATAGAGTTGTCGACTTCCGACGAGTGATCGGCGCAATCGGTTATGTAAACTATACTGCCCTTCGTCGAGTACGCGCGTTCGTTTGCCGCGTCGATGATACGCTTGGTCTTTCCGCTCCCCTTGACTCCGTAGATAATACTGATCATAATCCGTCCTCCCTTCCGTATTTTATTTCCGAGAAGAGTACTTTTCTCTTCTCTTGTTATAGTATACATTAAAACCGCGACGATTTGGTGAATTTTACGAAAATTTTTCGGTTGATTTTAACGAAATTCCCGAAAACCTCACCGCAAGCCGCTTTTTTACTTCTTGCCGAGATGTTCGTTGAATAGTTTGTGAAGGTTCTTGTCGAAAATCCGCACCATGGAATCGAGTTCGTCGTCGCCCATGATAGTGTTTCTGCCCGCGGCGTACTCGTCGTCCACCATGGTCCTGACGGCTTTTACGACCTCGTCGGACTTATCGACCACGTTCTCGCCTTCGAGTCCGTAATAAGCGTTGATCCAGTAGGCTATGCCGGCAAGTCCCGAAGTGTTGGATATGGAAACGGTGGGCTTTTTGCCCAAAATTTTCGCGGTATCGAAAACGTTGTAGATTTCCTCGTCTTTCAAAAGCCCGTCGGCGTGTATGCCCGCGCGGGTTGCGTTGAACGCTTTGCCCACAAACGGCGTGCGCGGCGGTATCGTATAACCGATTTCATGCTCGAAGTACTCGGCGATTTCGGTAATGACGGTCAGGTCCATGCCGGCGGTCGTACCCTTCATCTGCGCGTACTCGATACACATGGCTTCGGTCGGACAGTTGCCCGTGCGTTCGCCGATACCGAGCAGCGAGCAGTTGACGCCGCTGCAACCGTACAACCACGCGGTGGTGGCGTTGACGACCGCTTTGTAAAAGTCGTTGTGACCGTGCCATTCGAGCCACTCGCCCGGCACGCCCGCGTAGTAATTAAGACCGTAGATGATGCCCGGTACGGAACGCGGCAGCGCAGAACCGGGATAAGTCACGCCGTAACCCAGCGTGTCGCAGGCGCGGATCTTGACGGGCGTTTTATATTCTTCGGCAAGCTGCATGAGTTCGCAGGCAAACGGCACGACAAACCCATAAAAGTCGGCGCGCGTTATGTCCTCGAAGTGGCAGCGCGGCACGATGCCGTTGTCGAGCGCGGATTTGACGATCGCAAGATATTTTTCCAGCGCGGATTTGCGGTCGAGATTCATCTTTTTATAAATATGATAATCCGAACAACTCACAAGTATACCCGTTTCCTTGATGTGCATATCCTTGACGAGCCTGAAGTCGTTTTTGTCGGCGCGGATCCAACTCGTGATCTCGGGAAACTCGTACCCTAGTTCCATGCAAGCCTTGACCGCCTGTTTGTCTTTCTCGCTGTAAAGGAAAAACTCGCTGGCGCGGATAAGACCTTTTTTGCCGCCGAGTTTCGACATGAGTTTGTAAATATCGACGATCTGTTTGATCGTAAGCGGCGCACTGGACTGCTGTCCGTCACGGAAAGTCGTGTCGGTGATCCACCACTCGTCGGCAGGATTCATAGGAACTTTTCTGTCGTTGAAAACCACTTTCGGCACTTCTTCGTAATCGAAAATGCCGCGATAAAGTTCGGGCTCTTTCACGTTTTTGAGGACGTAATCGTGTTCTTCTCTTTCAAGTAATCCGGTGTGTTTGCTCTTGTGCAGTATGTGTTTCGCCATTAGTTACCTCCTCTTTGTTTTTACGGCTCGAACTTCGCCACGAAGTCCGCTATTCTCTCCACGCCCTTTCTCACGTCCTCATCGGACACGGCATAACTGAGTCTTACGTAATCGGGCGCGCCGAACGGTTCGCAAGGGATTACCGCCACGTCCGCGTCGTCTAAAAGCGCGTGTGCAAAACCGATTGCCGAACCGATGATGACGCCGCCGACCGAACGCCCGAACAACCTGCTCACGTTCACCATGATATAGAACGCGCCCTGCGGAGTGACGTAATTCAGTTCCGGTATAGCGTCGAGTTTTTCCATTATGAGTTTACGGCGTCCGTCGAAACTCTTTTTCATCTTTTCCAGAAACGCCTTGCCGCCCTCGTGAGTGTACGCGGCTTCGGCGGCGTACTGCGCGATCGTGTTGGGGTTGGACGTCATGTGGCTTTGCATGCCGGAAATCGCGGAAGCAAGACGCGCGTCGCACGCGATGAAACCTATACGCCAGCCGGTCATGGAATAAGTCTTTGACACGCCGTTGACGACTACCGTCTGCGCTTTCAGTTTGTCCGAGTATTTCGCGATCGAATAGGTCGGAATCCCCGTGTAATCGAGCATTTCGTAAATCTCGTCGCTGATAACCATCACGGAAGTATTCTCGATGACCGCGGCGATCGCCTTCACTTCGTCCTCGGAGTAGACCGCGCCGGACGGGTTGTTGGGATTGTTGAATATGATTGCGACGGTACGCGGAGTGATCGCGCTTTTCAGTTCTTCCGCCGTGATCTTAAAGCCGTTTTCCGCCTTGGTGTCCACGAATACCGGAACGCCGCCGGCAAGACGGACGAGTTCGGGATAAGTCAGCCAGTACGGCGCGGGGATAATCACTTCGTCGCCGTCCTCGACGAGCGCGGCGATCGCGTTGTACAGCGAGTGTTTCGCGCCGTTCGATATGACTATGTTTTCGGGTTTGTACTCCAGTCCGTTGTCGGCTTTGAGTTTTTTGCAAACAGCCGCTTTGAGCGAAACGGTGCCCGATGCCGGCGTGTACTTCGTCTTTCCGCCGTCGACAGCCTGTTTCGCGGCTTCGCAAATGTATTCGGGAGTATTGAAGTCCGGTTCGCCCGCGCCGAACGACACGACGTCGCTCCCTTCTTCTTTCAGTTTTTTCGCTTTCGCACTTATCTCCAAAGTAAGCGACGGCTTGATCGACGCTGCTCTTTTTGCGATTTTCATTTGCTTGACTCCTCCGGACTTGTATTATTTCTCAGCATAATTATACTATATCGGTTTGTAAAACGCAATTCATTTACGTACCGTATTTATTAAATTTTTGTCATCTTTAATTAAATAAAGTCACTGTTCTTGGCTTTTTTCCCGATAAAAACCGCCGATTTTGCCTTTATCATTTTCTCACGACACGAAAAAAAGACGGAAAATCCGACTT
>CAKQVV010000106.1 GCA_934277845.1 uncultured Clostridia bacterium | reverse complement strand
GTACTCCCGGCGGGAATCGAACCCACAACTGCCCCTTAGGAGGGGGCCGTTATATCCATTTAACTACGGAAGCATATTTTATACACGCGGCGAAGAGGGAACGATTATCATAGACGGCAACAAAAATTTATCGCCGCAATCTTGCCACCGGAAAGTAGAGTATCACAATTACGGAAAAAAGTCAAGCGACGGCAATGCTTTTTAACCGCCGCCGGCATTTTTATTACGGGAACCGATGGTTGTTGAAATCAAGTGCCGGCATTTAGCGTGCTGCAACAAAAAGCGACAGCGAAGAGTTTCGTTGCCGCTTGATCGTTAATTTAAATTTGTTATCGGGTAGTATTCGGTTGCCGGGTGCTTTGGGGATACTTCAGTTGCGTCGTTTTACAGCAAAACAAGCGCGAGAGCCAAGAGAAAGGCGATGACGGCGCACAGCGTACCGAAGAAGAATTCTTTCGGCGTGTGGCGTGCAAGTTTTACCGATGCCCACGCGGATAAGCAAAACAGCGCGGCGCAAGGAATAATATAGATAAAACCGACGTTATAGCAAAGGAACACAAGCGGACCGGCTGTACCGCACGCGTGCCCGCTGGCTTTGATGCCGAACAGATTGAACATGATGAGCAACGACACAGAGAAGAAGTATGTCGCGCACATCAGCGTCACTACGTCGCCGAGATGCCACGCGGCGCACAGCACGAACGAAACCGTATATCCTGTCGCGCTGAACACAAACGCCATGATTCTTTGCGACCTGCGTCCGCGCACAGAGCGCGGCAGTACCATCGAGATCGGGTACGACAAAATAGGGAAAACGCCTATTCCCAGCACCGGGACGAGCACACTGAAAGGCTCGGCAAACGCTTCGCGACGCACGAAATACAGCGTCAGTATCAGCGCAAAAAACAACAGCGTGGGAAGAGTAAGTATTCTTATTATTTTTGCGACAATCGCTCCCGCACCGGCTTTCGGTCCGGGCGATTTTTCGGACGGTTCTTTCTTGGACTCGATCGTCGCGTGGGCTTTGGTAAATTCATTATCCATAGTTGCGCTCCTTATTATCTAGTTTTCAATACCAGTATATCTATTTCGTGCAAATATGTCAACCGTTTTAACATTGTTTCACGTAATTTTTAAAATTATCTGGTTATTGCGGCAAGCGAATTTGTGAGCAGGTGCAAACGAACGATGAATATGACGCAATCGGTTGCAAAATGAGCAAAATCGTGATATTATATATAATAAGAACAGGGTACCGGAGGAAAAAGATGAAATTACTCATGGCGATAATTGCGAAAGACGACAAAGCGGAAGCGGAACGCGCGCTTACGAGCGAAGGATTTATGTTGACCGAAATGGGATCGACCGGCGGCTTTTTAAAGAAAAAAAACGTAACGCTTCTCATCGGTACGACCGAAGATCGGGTGAAACGTGCGAAAGAAATCTTGAAAAAGACCGCGGGCAGGCGTGCGATAAGAGTGAACAATTCCACCGCGAATATCAGCAGCGGACTCGTGCATCAAGCCGAAACTGCGAGCAGCGTACCGATCGAATCGGAGATCGGCGGCTGTACGATATTCGAACTTAACGCCGATAAAATGACTAAATACTGAGTCTGTTTTCGTAAAATCCGTAGTCGATTGCATCCGAAATCGTGCTAGAAATGCAAAGTATATTGCAAAATACATTATATGGTTGTAAAAATGTTGCGCTTTTGCCGGCAGTAGTGTATTATAAAGAAAAAAACATCGGAGGCAAATAATGAAATTACCTTTCAAAGTAGATTTAAGCGATAAAGTAGTGGCGGTGACGGGCGGCGGCGGAGTACTCATGTCGGCGTTCGGCGAAGTGCTCGTAAAATCGGGCGCAAAGGTCGCGTTTCTCGACATCAACGAGGAAGCGGTGAAGAAAGCGGTCGAGGGCTTGGGCGAGAACGCGATGGCGGTCAAATGCAACTGCCTCGACAAAACCGATATCGCGAGAGCAAAGACGGAAATCAACGCGAAGTTCGGCAAAGTCAACTTCCTTATAAACGGCGCGGGCGGCAACAACCCGAAGGCTACCTGCGACAACGAAACGATGACGCCCGATCTTATCGGCGTAAAAGACTTTTTCGCGCTGGACGAAAGCGGACTGAAATTCGTGTTCGACCTCAACATTACTTCGGCGTTTTTGGTTACGCAGGTTTTTGCCGAGGATATGGTAAAGACGGGCGGCAATATCATCAACATTTCGTCGATGAATGCGTTCCGTCCGCTCACCAAGATCCCGGCGTACAGCGCGGCGAAAGCGGGCGTCAGCAACTTTACCCAGTGGCTGGCGGTGCACTTCGCGCCCTGCAAAATCCGTTGCAACGCGATTGCGCCGGGCTTTTTCGTGACCAACCAGAACCGTTCGTTGCTTTTCAACGGCGACGGCACGCCTACCGCGCGTACCGGTAAAATCCTGAACGCAACGCCTATGAAGAAATTCGGCGAAGTAGAAGACCTTATCGGCACGCTTTTGTGGCTTTCCAGCGACGAAGCCTCGGGCTTCGTTACCGGCAGCGTGATCGCGGTCGACGGCGGCTTTGCGGCATACAGCGGCGTGTAATAAATAAGGTATGTTTGAGTTTAATTATAAACGAATAAAGTCCCGCGCGATTACCGCAGAAAATTTTACGGGCGAAAAGGGGCGCGGCGGCATGGCGACCGAGGGAACCGGTAAAGCGGTTTCCGCGGATTTGGGGCAGACGTTCAAAATTTCTCCCAGCGTTATTATTGCGAAAAATTCTACGTTTACCATTTGCGACATAAAGGGCAGCGGCGAGGTGCGACACGTTTGGGTGACTTGCGCGCCGGTCGGGTTTCAAGGCATCGTCGCAGAGTTTTTTTACGACGGCGCGGATTTTCCGTCCGTCAGTATGCCGCTCGGTAAATTGTTCGCGATCGGCGGCGACAATCCGTCCGCCGTCAACTCGCTTGCGGTAACCGTCAATCCTCGCGGCGGTATGAACTTATATTGGCGCGTTCCGTTCCGCAAAGGACTGAAAATCACGTTCAAAAATATTACGGACGAAGATATCACGGTTTATTATCAGATCGATTATCAGTTAAAAAGAATACCGCGTTCGGCGTGTTATTTTCATGTTTTTTACAATGAATCTTTGCCCGTGACGCCTAAAAAGAACCATGCGGTTTTGGCAAAAGTGCGCGGAAAGGGAGTGTACGTCGGAACTTTTATGACTTTCACCACCGACTACGATACGTTCTGGGGAGAGGGCGAGTTCAAGTTTTTTATCGACGGCGACGAAGAATTCCCCACGATTTGCGGTACGGGTACGGAAGACTATTTCGGCGGTGCGTGGTCGTTCGAGCAACCTAAAGGCAAATATCGGTGCTTTACCACGGCTTATCAGGGTTTGCCCGAGGTCACGCCCGAGGACGCGTTTGACGTTGTCGGACAGCGGTTTTCGATGTACCGCTGGCACATAAACGATCCGATCTATTTTGCAAAGGATTTGCGCGTCGAAGTACAGGCGCTCGGATGGGAATACGAATGGAAACGTTACAGAGCGATTGCGCCGGATATAACCACGGCGGCGTTCGTATACTTAAAGAAAATAACCGACGTAAAAAATTACGCCAAACAAGGAGAATAAAATCATGACCGATATGGAAAAAATCGCGGCGGCAAAAATCGTCCCCGTAGTTAAACTGGACAAGGCAGAGGACGCGCAAGGAGTACTCGGCGCGCTGGAAAGAGGCGGCATCCCCACCGCGGAAATCACGTTCCGCACCGCTTGCGCAGCGGAGGCGATCAAGTACGCGAGCGAGCATTTCCCCGAAATGATAGTGGGCGCGGGCACCGTCGTCAATGTCAAACAAGCCGAACAGGCGGTGTACGCCGGCGCGGAGTTTATCGTGGGACCGGGCTGGTCGGATTCGGTCGCGGAGTTTTGCGCTTCCGCTTCCGTACCGTATCTTCCCGGATGCGTAACACCGACCGAAATCATCCGCGCGCTCGACCACGGCATAAATGTAGTCAAGTTTTTCCCGGCTTCGGTGTACGGCGGCTTGAAGGCGATAAAGGCTCTCGCCGCGCCGTTCGTGGGCGTCAGGTTCGTCCCTACCGGCGGCGTGAACGCGCTTAACCTCGCCGAATACCTCGCTTGCGACAAGATCTTCGCTGTGGGCGGCAGTTGGATGGTCGACGGCAAACTCGTTGCGGAACAGCGTTTCGACGAAATCGAAAGACTTTCCCGCGAAGCCGTTTCGATCGCCGCGACCGTTCGCCCGTAATAAAACCCGATATATATTGAAAATCCCCTGTTGTCGGCAGGGGATTTTGCGTTGTCGGCAGGTTAAATCCGACTACTACGGCAATACTGCCGTTATTTTTTAACGAGTATTCCGTACTTTACGACGTCGGCAAATATTTCGCGGCAGTATCCGGTAAATTCGGCGCGATCAAACGCGGCAGGGTTGTTGATCTGCTCCAGAATTATCATTGAGAAACCGCCGGTCAGGAACGCCGCAAGGCTTTTCGCCGGAACTTTGAGCGCGACGGAAGCGGAGATTTCGTCGATGAGCGATACTATCATCTTTTCGATGCAACTGTGCACTATGTAATTGTTCAGCGCATTATCGCCGCAAACGAGCGTGAGCAGCGCTTCCCGGCGGTTTACGCATTCGACGGTGATTTCTTCGAGCAGCGCAAGACAAAACTCCATCGGGTTTTCGGCAAACAGGTTTTTCGGATGGGCGGTGTCGATGCGGGCGAAAATGTCCTGACCGATGTCTTTGATACAATCGTCGAAAAGGTCGTACTTGTCGGCGTAATGCTTGTAAAAAGTGACCTTGTTTATCATCGCTTTTTCGCAAATTTCGATGACGGTAATCTTCTCGAACGGCGTGGTTTTCAATAGTTCCATCAACGCGTAACGCAAATCGCGTTTGCTTCTTGTGATTCTCGCGTCCTCTTTCACCGCGCCGATAACATTGTAATTCGGCATGACAACCTCACTGATTTTTTTATAATACTAGCACATAATTAACCGTGTGTCAATAAAATAATACGATTATATTATTATCTTAATCGTGCTTTAATCTAATTTTCACACGTTAGACTTTACGAAACGCAGATTTAGTGGTATACTTTATGTTACGGTGCCGGCAATACAATATTTCCGGGGCACAAGGAGGAATATAAATGGCAGTAAGAAAAGTAGCGGACGGAGTTTTTGCCGTAACTGCGAGTGACAAGCGTATACAATATTTTGAAAACCTGTTCCCCGTGCCGGAGGGAGCGTCGTACAATTCCTATGTTGTCACGGACGAGAAAACAGCGGTGCTCGACGGCGCGGACGCTGCGGTTTCGGAAGAATTTACAGATGGAGTGGAAAAGGTTCTTTCCGGAAGAAAACTCGACTATATAATAATAAATCATCTCGAACCCGATCACAGCGCGGCACTGAAAAATCTTATGAACAAGTACCCCGGGGCGAAACTCGTGGGCAACGCGAAAACCAAAGCGATGGCAGGGCTTTATCTCGATCCGTCGCGCGTGGCGGACATGCAGGTCGTTGCCGACGGCGAAACGCTGCCCATGGGCAAACGTTCGCTCACGTTTATCATGACGCCCATGGTGCACTGGCCCGAGTCCATGGCGGCTTACGACGCGACCGACGGAATTCTGTTTGCGCAGGACGCGTTCGGATCGTTCGGCTCTGTCGACGGCTGTCTGTTCGATAACGAAGCGGACTTCGGCGAAGGGTATATCGACGAAATGCGTCGCTATTACGCCAACATCGTGGGCAAGTTCGGCGCGCAGGTCGCCGCCGTTCTCAAAAAGGTCGCCGCCCTCGACGTAAAAGTCATTTGCCCGATCCACGGACTCGTCATTCGCGAATATATTACCGAAGTC
>CAKQVV010000105.1 GCA_934277845.1 uncultured Clostridia bacterium | reverse complement strand
GCACAAACTCGTCAATGTTCTCGGCTGCAACGGCAAGGCTTAATCGCCCGACTAAAACCTACATAAACGGCAAAAGCGTTTCCGTAACGGAAACGCTTTTTTATGTTTCGACAAAAAATGAGCCACCGGCACAAAACGATAACTCATTTTAATATTTACTTTTAATACTTACTTTTATCAAACACTCGTTTTAAGAATTCGGCGACAAAACGTTCTCTGTCGACCTCTTTCGCGACGGTTACGTCGGCGTAGCGCGAGAATCCGGGCTCGACGCGGTTCAATCTCCAGTTATCCCAACGCGAAATATTCATGGTAACTCCGCTAGCCTCGCCCTTCGTCGCGACGGTTACGCGCATTTTTTCTGTTGTAACGATATCGGGGAACATGCAATAGAAAAACGCAAGCGGATCGTGTAGCGTGGGACGCGAATGGTTGCGATCGCACCAAATACGGACAAGTCTGGACGCGTATTCACTATACGCTTTTCCTTTATAATTGCTTGCAATTTCGGTTTCCGCTTCCGTTCGGGTACCCGGAGTACGGATCGGTCGGAATCTCGATACCGCCGCAATGTCCTGCATAAACAGGAATATTATACGAATTGTTTTTTACAAGTTGTTTTGCAATACGCGCACGGTCGTTGGTATTTTTGAAAACCGTCGTTATACCGACAAACTCCACCTCTTCACTCGAAAGCCCAAGTGCTATCGCGAGCGCGTCGTCTATATCGTCGCCGACATCGGTGTCCAGCAAGATTTTAATCCTGTTTTCTTTCATGATTTTCTCCTTGATTGCTTTGTCTTAAATCGATGTGTAAATTATACCAAAAGAAACCTTATCTAGCAAGCGGATTATTTCCAGTTTTCGGCCGAAAAAATTATAATTTTCGGCTGTCGATTTAATAGCCGATTCCGGGAAATTTCAATCACTCGTGCTTATCCATCGCGGTATCGCCTGCAACCTCGGTAGGACCTGCGGGCGGTGCGGGAGTATTCTTCTCGCTTTTATCTTTCAGCATGCTCATAACACGCGGATACAACAGCGAAACGATAAAAATCATGACAATGTCGATCGCCCAGTAAATGAGAATATTGACAAGCGTAAACATCGCCGCGGAAAAAGCCAGTCCGTTCACGCAAACGAGTATCATTACCTGATAAGACATGCCGATTATATATACCGGAATAAGTCCCAAAATGCCGGAAAACCATATTTTCCAGTTGTTGATCGTGCGAAATTTATTCATGACGAATCCGGCAATAAACGATCCTATACAAAAAGATATAATATATCCGAACGACGGTTGAAATATATACTGGAATCCGCCGCCTTGCGTAAAGATGGGCACCCCGACAAGCCCGATAAACATATATGCAAACTGCGAAAAGAAACCGTCGCGTGCGCCGAGCACAAAACCCGACAGTATCACGAACAACGTTTGCAGCGTGAACGCAACCGGCCCCGCCTGTATCTTTATAAGTCCTCCGACGATTGTCAAAAGAGTAAAGTAACTGATTCTTATAAGTCGTTTGGTAGTCATTTTTGTCACCTGTTTCAGCAAATTCTTACGCTTACTTCCTCGTTTGACAAAGTAAGCATTGTTCCGTCGTCCGTTCTGACCACGAGTCCTCCGCTGTCGTCTACACTCAACGCCGTGGCTTCATACTCGTTTTCATTTCCTGTTACGCGTATTCGCTTTCCTAAAACGAAGCATTTGTTTCTATATTCGTCAAGATACGCCGTATCCGGCAATCGATCTGCAAGTTCAATGAGTTTGTCGCAGGTTTCCGCGATCAAAGAGTTCCGCGAAACTTTACCGACACAACCCGCGCGCGTAGCGACGTCGTCCGGAAAAGCATCGGTAGTAACGTTGATGCCTATTCCTACAACCACACTGTCTATTCCGCCGCTCTCATAATCGAAAATCGCTTCGGTCAATATACCAACGCATTTTTTTCCGTCGACGTAAACGTCGTTGATCCATTTGATAAGCGCGGTTTTTCCCGTAAGTTTCTCTATTGCGTCGGCAGCGGCAATCGCGGCGGCAGTAGTTACCAGCACGCTTTTTTCCGCAGTAACATGAGGTTTCAATATCACACTGAAATACACTCCGGTACTTTTGGGCGAATAAAACGACCTTCCTCGCCTGCCTTTACCTGCCGTTTGCTCATCAGCCACTATGATCGTATTCGTCGTCGCACCGTCTATTGCCGCAAGTTTTGCCGTTTTATTAGTCGACTCTACGCAATCGTAAACGCACACTTCGCACTTATGTTTCATGTGAGCGGTTATGCCCGCCGCAGTCAGCACGTCCGAATCGTCGCGAAGTCGGTACCCTTTTGCCGTCACCGCTTCTATTTCATGTCCGTCGGCGATAAGTAAGTTTACCGCTTTCCATATAGCGGCACGCGTAACTTCCGATTTCTTCGCAAGTTCCTGCCCGGATGTAAATCTAGGTCTGTTAGACTCCAAAGTTTTCAACACTTCGTCTTTAAGCATAATTAAAGCATACTATAGTCCGCGCTTATTTGTCAACTAAATTTACAATATAGGTTTACAATTCAATATGGTTCGATGAAATTTATTATATTAAAACAAAAATCGATAAAACTCTTTATTTTTTTTGAAATATATGTTATAATGATTCTCTATTATGGGAGGTTACAGTGGAACTATCCGACGAATCGACGATAAATAAACTGATCTTGCTATATGTTTTTGAAGCAATGGATGTCCCTATCACCGGAAACACGATTATCGAAATGTGCACCAGCCGTAACACCTGGCTCAGTTATATGGATTGTACGATTACGATAAATCAGTTGATCGAATCCGGATTTATTTATCAGGCTTCAAAAGAAAAGAACAGTTATTACAATATCACCGCGGACGGCAGACAATGCCTTGCTTTGTTCTACACTCGTATTCCATCTTCGCTTCGCACCGAAATTACCGAGTATGTCAAAGAAAACCGCATGACTATGCGGCGCAAGCAGGAATACTACCGCAATTATTACAAAAACAACGACGGCACTTACACTGTGCAATTAAAAATCGTCGACCCCGTTCAAACGACCTTGGAAATCAAACTCAACGTTGCCAACCGTAATACCGCAAAAATGGTATATAATAAATGGGAAGACAAAGCGGCGCAGATTTACGGATATTTACACGAAGAACTCATCGATTAAAGGAGATTTACTGCTATGGAAAGTTACAGAACACGAGGCACTTGTTGCAGAGAAATAGTTTTCGTCGTGGATGACAACGACGTGCTCACTTCGGTTAAATTCGTCAACGGTTGTAGTGGCAATACGCAGGGCATCGCCCGTCTTGCCACAGGCAGAAAAATAGACGAAATCATTTCACTTCTGGAGGGAATTCAGTGCCGCGCCGGTACGTCCTGCCCCGATCAGTTTGCCAAAGCGTTGAAAGAATACAAGGAGCGCAAACTCAACGGCGACAAAAAATCCGATCGCTGAATTAACTTTTTTCGCAATACATTCGTAATACAAAAGACCGATCAATCGACCGGTCTTTCGGTTATTCAATTCAAAAACTCGTTATATAATGCTTTTATCGCGCGATCATAATCTTTGTTTTCCACCGCCACGATAATGTTCAACTCGCTGCTACCCTGATCGATCATACGGATATTGACTTCCGCATCCGAAAGGCTGGCGCAAACTTTGGTAGCCGTACCTTTCTTTCTGCTCATACCATGACCGACTATAGCGATAAGCGCAAGATTTCTGTCAAGGTCGATGGTGTCCGGTTGGCAAACGGCTTTAATACCTTCGACTATGCGATCAAGCGCTTCCTCGTCGTGATCGCTTCCGTCGATGATTACAGACAACGTATCGATACCGGTAGGCATATGTTCGACGCACATTCCGTTACGTTCGATAACTTCGAGCACCTTGCGCGCAAAACCGAGTTCGTTGTTCATCATCGATTTTTCGATATTTATCGCAATAAAATCCTTTTTCCCGGCGATACCGGTAACGGTACTTTCTTTTCTTTCGTAAGCACCTGAAAAGAATTTTTTAGACGGAACTATCAACGTGCCTTTCGATTCGGGATTGAACGTATTGCGGATATGAATAGGTATATCGTTTTTGCGCACGGGGAAAATCGCTTCCGGATGCAGCACGTTGGCGCCCATATACGAAAGTTCGCGAAGTTCCTTGTAAGTAATAAGTTCCATTACTTCCGGATCGGAAACGATTCGCGGATCACATTTCATAAAACCGTCTACATCCGTCCAGTTTTCGTAAATATCCGCATACACGGCACGAGCCACGATCGAACCGGAAATATCAGAACCGCCGCGCGAGAAAGTTTTAATTTCTCCGTCCGCTGTCGCGCCGTAAAATCCCGGGATAATCGCGCGTTTCACGTTGTGAAAAAGCGCACGTGCATAAGCGTTGGTTTCGCTTGCCAGAAAGTTTCCGTTTTCGTCAAACCTCACGAAATCGGCAGCATCGACAAACTGCCATCCGAGCGCCGCCGACAATACGATCGCGCTTAGATATTCGCCGCGGCTCGCGATATAATCTTTAGTAGCACCGCCGTCAAGTTTGTTGATTATTTCGCTGTAACGATCGGCAAGGTCAATTGTCAGATCAAGTCCCTTAATAATCGAATCGAAGCGTTCTTTTACCGGTGCGAACGCGTCGTTTGCTGTTTTTCCGTCGTGAACGGCATCGAGGCAAGCGTATAATAAATCCGTCACTTTAGTGTCGCCCTTTTCCCGTTTTCCGGGTGCGGATACCACGACGTAAGTCACCTGATCGTCCGAAGCAATTATATCCCTTACTCTCTTGATGCACTCTGCGTTAGCCATAGAAGTGCCGCCGAATTTACATACCTTCATAGTTTGCTCCTAAAATTAAGTTCTCATCTTATTCGCCGCGCTTCCATATAATAGCGTTTTTCTTCAGCCTCGCCCATCGAAAAGGTTTTTCTCGGCAACGAGCCGTTTTTAACTATATACTCGAAAAACTTGTTTTTATCAATCGCCGGCATTTCTATACCGATTGCATTTCGTTCGCTGCACAGTTTTTCAAGTTCATCGTTGCCGTGTATGTAATCGACCGAGCCTTTGTTCGATTTCAAATACTCGTCGATAAACGCCTGAACTTCTTTTATTCCGTCGATCGGATCTTCGTAAAACGACAATTCTTCTCTTTTATTTCCGATAAATACAGTTGTTTTTCCGCTTTGGGACAATAATTTATTTTTTAATCCGGCAACAAATTTCGTTTTATCCACATCAAACAGAATACGATGAATGGGTTTGAATTCCAAGCCGTCATCATAAATATTGACTATTTCGACAAGCGCGTATCCTGACAACGGATTATCCTTGTCGACGCACGCCTTTGCTGTCGCAAGCGAGTGATTGCCGTCACCGACCAAAAACAAGAGCGGTTCGCCGTATTTTTCCGGCGAACCGGCTAAAAGCGCATTAAGTGCGGTTGTAGCGCCGCTGATGTCGGCAATATTATATCCCGTGATTGTTCCGCCGCCGGAATTGAGTTCGCCGTCATACACTACCTTGCCTTTTCCTTTCAACGGTTCGATGACGGTTTTATTTTTATCGTCTATCAATACCATTATATGCGGAAGTTCGAGCAAACAATTCTCCCGAATGGCTTTTCTCGGCGGTATACGCGAGTCAACAAGCCCTTCGGTGGCGCGAACAAGCGAACGTCTCGTTCCGTCAGGGCAATATTCGTCGAGGTTTACAAGGCACATAAGTCCCCATCTCTCGTTTCCTTCGCCAGTCAAGCGTCTTACAAGCATCGTACCGTCGATTTTTTCAAAAATACCGGCATCGAAGTACTCCCTCTGTTTCGAGATTATTTTCCGTACTCTTTCTGAATTATCGTCCGACAAATAGCATTCGGGAAAAATGAGTTTAAGCGAAGTAGGATCAAAAAGTTCGTTTTCGAGTTTATTCCAGTATGACGGATCGGACGTGTAC
>CAKQVV010000104.1 GCA_934277845.1 uncultured Clostridia bacterium | reverse complement strand
TGCGTAAAAGTGCGCGTAAAGCGGTAAAAGCGCAATCGCTCCCGGCGTTTTTATCAAGATTTATTCAATAAACACTTATAATTTGAAAAATTTGTGAAACTTAATTTTTTATATGGTTTTGTGTTGACAAAAACATACTTAATTGATATATTATATTGTAATAAACAAAACTATTCCGATTAGTTTTGAAAAACAGATGTTATGGTATTGTAGTATGCGCTGCAAAATACATCTAAGGAGAGTTAACAATGGAAGATCTTGTAAGGAAACTTTGTACCAAACTGAAAGACCTGATGAAGTTGCCCGCGACCGGCGATCTCACCGATTTTATGAAAGGAGAAACCGCTTTCTTGCTTGTGCTTAAAAATTGCGGCGACAAACCCGCTACGCCGTCGTATCTCAGCGAGGAACTGGGCGTGACGAAGGGCAGAATTACCGCGATCATCAACAGTCTTACCGCAAAAGGCATGGTTACGCTCGACAAAGTCGAGGGCGACCGCAGAAAAATCGACGTCCGCATCACGAAATCGGGCAGCGATCTTATCGACGCGAAACTCAGCAACGTAGAAGTGTTCCTTTCCGATTTTTATAAGAAAGTTTCCGCCGAAAAAGTGAGCGAAATGATCGATCTTCTCGACGTCGTGATCGACGCGATGAAGGATACGCGCGTTCAGGAAAGATAATCAACACCGGTTTTACGGCAAAACGAAACCGACCTTGTGTGTAAGGTCGGTTTTTGCTTTTTCCGGGACTTATAAAACCGGATATGATAATGCAGGTGTTTTGCCTATTCTTTTCTGCCCACGGTCGTGTTGTCGCGGGTGCGGTTTCTCAGCCGCGCGATCGGGTGCGGGGATTCCTCGAAACGGTAGTCCTCGCCGAACTCCGCGATATAGTCGCTTATCACGCGGTGACTTGCGACCGAAGCGACCGAGCCGTTGACTCGCTCGTTGTAGCGGAAAAACTCGTAATTTTCGGGCAGAGCGGAAATGCGCGTGAAGTCTTCGAGAATCGCCGCGGTGTTCTCGGTGTTTTTCAGCACGCCGCGGATATATTCCTTGTTCGCTCCGCTGCAACCGGTAAACGCAATGGGCGCAGGAAACTTCCCGACGGGTATGACCTTTTGCCGGTCTTTTTTCTCGTACTTTTCCAGTAGATCCGCCGCCTTATGAAGGTGCGAGATTTCGTCGACGAGATGACGATCCCAAAGCGTTCTGACGCGCTCGTCCGTTTCGTCCTCGTACAGCGAAAAGTATAAATAGCACTCGGCGTACTCGTGACTGAGGAGCATCTCCAGCCAGGTTGCCGACGGATCCGTCAGCGATTCGTAACGGCTGACGTGCTGTTCCTCGATCATCGCGATTTCGGAGTAAAGCCGCCTGCCCGCTTCGGTGTCGTAATCCGCGCCCACGTTCATATAATAATTCATCGTCTGCTGTTCTGCGGCGGTGATTATCGCGGTGTGGAGTTTGGTTTCGGGAGCGGAGAGGGAAGCGGGGACCGAGCGCGCCACGTCGTCGAACGGGTAGCGATGTTCGGAAATAGTGGGACGACCGGGCATGATTTCGGTCAGTCCGCCGGTGAGAAGTTCCGCCCGCACGTTCTGCTCGGCGTCGAGAAGATCGGCATAGCGGTAGAGGTGGTCGAAGTCCTCGGCGAGAGCGAAGTCCAGCGACGCGCGGACGTATTCGTCCGGCTCGTTTCTTGCCATGATCGCCGTAAGATCGACCGCGAGTTGTTCGTATCCGATCGTGTGCATCAGTACCGTTTCGTCCATGGGTTTCAGCGTAGCGAGCGCTTTTTGCTGTTGTTGCTCGATCCTGCGGGTGAGCGCGAGTTCGCGCCTGAGGTCGTTGTCGATGCAATGCCGCGCAAACGCGTGCGAAAACCCGATCGCCTCGAATTCCGCACCGGCGGCGAGTATCGTTCTCACGCGCGTGTAAGGATCGACTTCCGTCGCGCCGCACGGCGTGCGTATCACGTCCTTGCGGGCACGGAAAAGCGAGTCGGGCTTTTCGGGACGTATTTCAAAAGGGTTCATCGTTGCCATGTTTATAAATAACCTCCGTATGACTGCGGGCAAGTCCCGCGATTCAGGGTTGAACCACCCCCACGGAATTATCGACAGGTCCGCCGGTTTTTACACCCGAAAAATTTTTTACGGAAATGTGGTCAAAACGTTTGCGTCAAACGAACGTATGTGATACAATGTATAAAGTTAAGCACAAAGGAGCAAAAGAAATGCAAATCGCTACGGTCAATCCGACACTTAAACTCAAGCATTACGAATCCGTAGTCGTTTCGTTTCCTTTTCCGATTTGTCGTTTCGATATCGGTCGTTAGAGAAGTTTCCGTTTCCGGGACTTCTTTTTTTTGGGTAATTTTACTTTTCGGAGGTTAAAATAAAATGGCAAACAACCTAGTGTACGACGTACATCAAAGACCGCCTTTCGGCAAAAACCTCGTATTCGCGTTTCAGCAAATGATCGCGATTATGGCGGCGACTCTGCTCGTACCGATCCTCATCAGCGGCACGGCAATCCATTACGAATACGAGGGCGTAAAGTACGTTTCGTATCTCACCTGCGATCCGGCGGCGGCGTTTTTCGGCGCGGGACTCGGCACGATCGTGTATCTGCTGTTCACTCGCTTCAAAAGCCCGGTGTTTCTCGGCTCGTCTTTCACGTTCCTCGGCGCGCTCTGCGCTGCGGCGACCAGCAACTTCGGTTACTGGGGACTGATCATCGGTGTGGCGTTTGCCGGACTCGTATATGTGATCATCGCGTTGATCATAAAACTCGTGGGCTCGGGCTGGATTAAAAAACTTCTCCCGCACGTCATCATCGGACCTATCCTCGCAATCATCGGTCTTTCGCTTTCCGGTACCGCCGGCAGCTGGATCATGAGCAACGGCGGCGGCAATTACAACCTTTGGTACGTATTCGTCGGCTTGTTCACCTTTGCGGCGATCGTCGTCGCGTCCGTCAAGGGCGGCAAGGGCGTCAAACTCATTCCGTTTATCGTCGGCATCGGCGCAGGTCTTGTGCTCGCGCTCATTATCACCGGTTTCGGCTATATCAACGACAGCGAATTCTGCAAGGGCATGAGAATCGTCGACTTCGCCCCGATCGTCAATTGCTTCAGCCCGTTTACTTTCAGAAGTATTCTCGATTACCCCAAGTTCACTTTCCTCGAAGCAATCACCAAGAGCGGACTTACCTACCATGCGGTTGACGCCAACGGTGCGATCATCGAAGGCGGCGCGACCATCGTCCGCGACTTCGTACTCGACGGAGCGACCATCGGCAATCTCGCGGTACTCTTCGTTCCCATCGCGGTGGTAGAACTCGCACAGCACATCTCCGACCACGAAAACCTTTCCAACATCGTCGGCAAGGATCTTCTCGAAACCCCGGGTCTTCACAACACGCTTCTCGGCGACGGCGTAGGCTCCATTGTGGGCGCGTTCTTCGGCGGCAGCGCAAACACGACCTACGGCGAATCGATCAGTTGCGTCGCTCTCTCCAAAGACGCGTCGACCTTCACGATTCTCACAACCGGTATCATGTGCATGGTGGTGTCCTTCATTTCCCCCTTCGTGGCGGTCATCAATATGCTGCCCAAATGCGTAATGGGCGGCGCGTGCATCGCAATGTACGGTTTTATTTCGGTCAGCGGTCTTCAGATGCTGAAAGACGTCGACCTTTCCGACAACCGCAATCTCTATCCCGTCGCGGCTATTCTCGTAATCGGTATCGGCGGAGTGACGCTCAACTTCGGCGTGAACCACCTCACCGGCAACCCGCTTATTCAGGTCACCTCGCTCGCCCTTGCAATGATCGTCGGCATCATCATCAATATGATTACCCACAGCGGCAAGGACAAGGACGTAAAGGTGGAAAACGGAGCGATCCAGGAAAAATTACCCGATTTCGATTTCGAGGGCGAGGATAAAACCGAAACCGGAAAAGAAGAAAAGGTTTCCGAATAATCAAGTAACGGTTTTCCGAACAATCAAGTAAACTTTACACCCCGGAACGCTCTTGTTTTCGGGGTGTAAAAATATTTTTGCCGCTTGCCTCGTAACGGTTGAAATCGGGGCGAAAAAGTGGTATAATCTTTTGAAGAACAAGAGAGGTACATACAAATGCAGGATTATATGAAGAACGTAACCGTTCTTAATCACCCGCTCGTCGCGCACAAAATAACGCATCTTTGCGACGTGACCACCAGCACCAAGGAATTCCGCGAAATCGTTTCCGAAATCGCTATGCTCATGGGATACGAGGCGTTCCGCGATCTTCCGACCAGGAACGTCATGATTCAGGCTCCGCTGTCGAAATTCGAGTCGCCCGTCGTGGACGAGCCGATCGCGATAGTACCTATCCTTCGCGCGGGACTGGGTATGGTCGACGGGCTTACCGCGCTTTTCCCCAACGCGAGAATAGGACATATCGGTCTTTATCGCGACGAAGAAACTTTGCAGCCGCACGAGTATTATTGCAAACTGCCCAAGGACTGCGTGAACGGCACCTGCATCGTCGTCGATCCCGCGCTCGCTACCGGCGGTTCCGCAGCCGCCGCGATCAACTTCATCAAGGAACGCGGCTTTAAGAAGATCAAACTTCTTTCGCTTATCGCCGCTCCCGAGGGAGTGAAGAGGGTGGCTGTTGCTCATCCCGACGTACAGATCTACGTCGCGCACTATGCCGACGCACCGCTCAACGAGCACGGCTATATCGTCACCGCGTTCGGCGATGCCGGCGACCGTATTTTCGGCACGAAATAACCGGAAAACCGCAAAAAAAAGGACGGGATTAAATCTCGTCCTCGGTGTATACCCTGAACCCTGCGGCTAAAAGCCGTTCGGTCGTAAGCCCGTTGCCGCTCGTCTTGCCGCCGGAAAACGTGCCGTCGTAGATCACGCCTTTTCCGCACGACGGACTGTTGGCTTTCATGATGCAATAGTCGACGCCGTTTGCTTTTGCGATCGCGACCGCAAAGTCCGCGCCGCGCGAGTACTGTTCGGTCACGTCGGTGCCGACATTCGAAATCACTTTGTCGCCAACGCGTTCGGCAGGGTGCCGGGGAGTGGGCAATCCGCCGAGTTGTTCGGCGCACACGGGAATAACGATATTGTTTTTGGCAAGTTCGGCGACTTTGCCGTTAAAGCAGTCGTCGCCTTTGTAGCGGCATTTGTTGCCGCACAGACACGCGCTTACGAGAATTTTTTGCATATATCCGTCCTCCGCGAATATTCTAGCATATTCCGCGGTAAAAATCAAGGACGGCACGGACAAAAATATATGAAAAGGAGAAACAAATGAAAGATTACAAAAACGTAGTGATTTTCGATCACCCGCTTATCCGTCACAAAATCGCGATTCTTCGCGACGAGAAAACCAGCATGAAAGAATTCCGCGAACTTATCGAGGAAATCACCACGCTCATGACCTACGAGAGTCTTAAAGACGGCGTTCCTACCGTCGAGAAAGAGGTCAAAACTCCGCTCGAAACCTGCAAACAGCAGGTTGTCAAGGATAACTCGATCGCCATCGTTCCCATTCTTCGCGCGGGACTGGGCATGGTCAACGGTATCCACGTCCTTTTCCCGTCCGCTAGAGTAGGACATATCGGTATGTACCGCGACGAAAGCACGCTCGAACCGCAGGAATATTACTGCAAGCTCCCTGATGGCATCGAGAATAAACTCGTGCTGTTGTGCGATCCCATGCTTGCTACCGGCGGCAGCGCGTGCGACGCAATCGCGCTTCTGAAAAAACGCGGCTGCAAGAACATCAAGTTCATGGCGATCATCGGCGCGCCCGAGGGCGTCGGTAAAGTAGCCGAAACTCATCCCGACGTGAACATCTACGTTTCCACGCTCGACCGTTGCCTCAACGAGAACGGTTATATTCTCCCGGGGCTCGGCGACGCGGGCGACCGCCTCTTCGGCACGAAGTAAACGTAAATTTATAACCGAATAACAAAAGAGTC
>CAKQVV010000103.1 GCA_934277845.1 uncultured Clostridia bacterium | reverse complement strand
CACATAACTCATTTTTTACCGCCCGATTAGTCAAAATTTATTTGCCTGTTCGCCTTTTTTTATATTATAACGCGCTTTTACTTTACTTTTCAAGATATTTATTGTAATCTTATAGCCATAATTTTACTTTTTACGAGGCGGCTATGTTTTATCATCAGACTGATAATTCGCTGGGCGGCGAACTTTACAATGCGTATATTTACCGCGGCTTGACCTGGAACGCGCATCTTCACAAAGGCTTTGAACTCACGATAGTGCTGCGGGGCGAACTTAACGCGGAAGTAGACGATAAAAATTACGTCGTGCGCGAAGGCGAAGCGTTGCTGATCACGCCGTTTATTGCGCATTCGTACCGCTCGGATCACGACGCCGTTACTTTCGTTGCCGTATTTTCCGGCAGTTATGCCGAGGACGTAACGCGGCTTGTGTCCGGCAAAGTCCCCGCCTGCCCCGTTTTTACGCCCGCTCCCGAAACGCTCGGTTATCTCGAAAAGTTTATGATTTTCCCCGGACAAGAACCGGCAGCGCGCGTTTATCCGTGCGAAAAAGAGTTCGCGATCGCCGCCGCAAGACCCGACAATTTCAGTCTGAAAGCCGCGATCTATGCCGTTTGCGCCGATTTCCTCGGAAGCGCGACGCTGATCCCGGGATCAAAGAACTACTCGCTTTTCCGCGACATGCTGGACTATATCGAGAACAATTACACCGAAGATATTACGCTGACCGGCATGGCGGACGCGCTCGGTTACGATTACCGCTATCTCTCCCGGTTATTCGGCAAGAACTTTTCCGCGGGATTCAAAACGCTGGTCAACCAGTATCGCGTCGACCGCGCCGTCGCGCTCATTCGCTCGACCACGCTGTCGCTGTCCGAAATCGCGCTCGCCTGCGGCTTTCAAAGCATACGTTCGTTCAATCGCGCGTTCGGCGAAATCACGGGATTTGCGCCGAACGACCTGAGAAAACGCGGTAAAGATTAACCGCATTTTGCCGCACCCGTATCCGTCCCGCCGCGATTCTACAATCAAAATCGCTTAATCCCCTAAAAATCATTGACAAACGCCGTGAAAATATAGTAATATGTTATGGTGCTTTTGCGGAGGTGGCGGAACGGCAGACGCGCTGGTTTCAGGAGCCAGTGAGTAACATCGTGTGGGTTCAAGTCCCATCCTCCGCACCAATTAAACCGAACTACCTTGTGTGGTTCGGTTTAATTTTTGCTCGGGACTTGAAGCCGAAGCGGGCGCGAGCGTAAAAAAACGATTCGGTGAATCGTTTTTAGCGAGCGGACGAGCAATCTATGATTGCGAAGTCGGCGGATTGCGTAGCAATACGCGTCCCATCCTCCGCACCACGAATAAAATGCCGATACTGTTTACGTATCGGTATTTTTCTTAACCAAGTTATAGGTTCAAGCCGACTCCGCACCAAACAAGAATAAAACGAACCTTGATGAAAATCCAAAGTTCGTTTTGTTTTTTTACAAGAGATTATTTCGGACTAAAAATCAAACGATAAAAACATCATAACCTTTAACCGAGTGTTCCATGCACTCGGTTTTTCTATGCCGTTTTTTAATTTTACCGTCCGCTTTATCGCCTTTCGGGCTCCGTTTACGGCATAGCAAAAGGCGGAAGTCAACGTCGAAAATTTTACCGTTGACTTCCGACAACACGCTTCCGTAATATCCGGAATAATCAGTTGTTTTTTTTAATAATAATTTAAGCCGTCATTTTTTCTTGCGGATCAGTTACCGTCGGCAGTATCTGCTTTTACAAAAACTTCTTCGCCGTAGCGAGGAATCGCCGCGTAAATAAGGTTTGCCAAACCACAAGTCCACCATCCGAACACCAGGAAAACAAACATATGTTTGTCATGCGGTTTAATCTGACGTAACGTTACGGAATCTTCTCCCCTGCTCGTCACCTTGTACCCGAGAGTTACATAGTCGTCAACTACATGCTCCATTTCCTGACGGTCTCTGCACCGTCTTATCCTGTCTGCCATAATTTACTCCTCCTTCAGAATTGTATGTCCCTATTATACTAGATAAATTGTCTAGTGTCAAGACATTTTATCTAGTTTTTTGTAGAATATTATATATATGGACAAAGAATTCTGCCAAAATCTTAAAGAAGCGAGAAAACAATGCGGTCTGACGCAAAAACAAGTCGCGTCTTCTTTGGACGTGGTGGAAAGTTGCTATGCGAATTGGGAACAGGGGCGAACCGAGCCTAACATCGATATGCTGCGCAGACTCGGCAAACTGTTTTCCGTGAGTATAGACGATCTTATAAACGGCGAATGTTATGTCGACAGGAAAAAACGCAGAGCGGAAAACTGCGAATAACGAAAGACTTGTCCGAACATTTGTCCGATCAATGTTTCGGCGCCGTTTCGCCATAGCCCGGACGATATTCCCGCATACCCGTTTCAATACCGGCGACGGTATTTTTCTTTTACAAAATGCCGCGGCGGCGTTGACAACGCGGTTTCATAGTGATATAATTGCAAAAAAATAACAGGAGTTTCTTTGCAATGAAAAAATTTGTTTCCGTTTTAGCGACCGTTCTTACCATAGCGATCTGCGCAGTCGCGATGACGGCTTGCGGCGGCGCATACGAAGTCGACTTCCCGATAGGCGACGGCAGCGTCGCTAACGACAACGTGACTTGTCACTACGAAATCGCGGAAACGCTGAAAGACGGTTATGAACTGAAAGGTTATTTTACCGCCGAATCCGAAGCAAATCTCGACGACGAGTTTATTTTGTCGATCTCGTTCGACAATCAATTTTCCGATTCTTTCAGCGAGAAAGTCCTCTTCTCGTTCAAGGGCGATCAACTGAAAAACGCAAGCGGCGGCAAACTGGAATTTACCGTAAAATTTGAAAAGTTATCCGATATTTTCCCGCAAACATCCGAGCCGAAATCGTTTGCGTTCCACTTCCACCGTGCGAACGCGGAGCGCAGCGATGTAACAAAATGGAACGAATCAAGCTACACCTATACTTTCGACGGCAGCAAACTCTCGCTCGAAAAATAAATCATGAAGAACGGACGGCGCGCGTTCGTTCTTTTCCTTGCCAGGATGTAAAGTTTATGTAAAGCAGCCGTAAAATATTTGCATCTCGGTCAATACCCGCGTAATTCGGATTGCGCGAAAGAACCGCCTGCTGTATAATAAACCCGGGCGCACAAATGAATACCGGCGTCCGCGCGGAGAAAACCTTATGCTTAAAGCGATAATTTACGACAAAGACGGAACTCTCATCAAATTCGATCCTTTCTGGGTACCGGTCACGAAAGTAGCGATCAGGGAACTTTTCAAGGCAGCAATAACCGATCCCGAAATGCTCGATAAAGCCGTAGCGGACGCGGAAACAACGGTCGGAATACACGGCGAAGTCGCCGATCCGCAAGGCATAATCTCAAAAGGAACTTATGCGGACGTAGCCGAAGTTTTCAACGAACTTTTCGCACGCCGCGGTATTTCCGCCGTTATAACACGTCGCGACGTCGAAGCCGCGATCGAGCATAATCTTGACAGCGGAATGATCGAAGCCGCCTGCAAAAATTTGCGAGAAGTACTGGAAAACGCCCGTCGCCGCGCCGCGCTCTATCTTGTCACGACCGACAATCGGGCGATAACCGCGAAATGTCTGGACGCGCTCGGCATAGCGGATCTGTTCGACGGCGTTTACTGCGACGACGGCGCGACACCCGCAAAGCCCGATCCGGCGGTCGCAAACGAAATAATGAAAAAACTGGGCGCAAAGCCTTCCGACGTTTACATGATCGGCGACACGATGACGGACGCTCGGTTTGCCAAAAACGCAAATATCGATTTCGTGTCCGTGGGCGGCGACGAGCGGGCGCGCGCCGCGGCGGAATATGCCGCAACCGACGTCAAAGACGCAACGACGCATATACTCGGACTTGACTGAAAAAAACAACTGCCGCACCCACCCCGATGAAGAAATTCAACCTATTAAAATACATACTGCCGGCGACGCTGTCCGCCGTGATGATCGGCTCGTACTCGAACGTAGACGGGCTGTTTATCGGCAACGCGCTGGGCGACGACGGACTTGCAGCCGTCAATATCGCCTGGCCGATAGTCGCGTTCATCACGAGCGTGGGCGCCGGGCTGGGTATCGGCGGCTCTATCGCGGTAAACCATGCGAGAGGTAAAGGCGAAACCGACGCGGCGAAGCGCAAGAAACTCACCGCGCTTTTATTGCTGCTTGCGGCAGGACTGCTCACTACCGCATTGTGTACGGCGCTTTACATACCGATACTGAAATTCCTCGGCGCGACGGGCAAAGTATTCGAATACGCGGAAAACTATTCGCTCGTGATCTCACTGGGCGCGGCGTTCCAGGTGGTGGGTATAGGTCTTATTATGTTGCTGCGCGGCGAAGGCAAGACCGTTTCCGCGCTTATCTATTCCGCAATAGGATTGCTCGCTCACGTCGTGTTCGACGCGCTGACCGTAAAAAAATTCGGACTTTACGGCGTTTCGGGCGCGTGCGTTGCCGCTCAGGCGATAGTCGCGGCATTGTCGCTGGTCACTTTTCTGAAAAAAGACCAAAACGGCAAAACCGACGAAACCCAAAACGAAAAAACCAAGGAAAAACCGAAATTTTCCGATCGTTTCCCGGGCGTAAAGGAAATACTCAAAAACTCGATCGCGCCGTTCGGAGTCAACTTTGCTCCGTCCGCCGCGTTGCTGTTCACCAACTTTTTCGCGCTGTCGAGCGGCGGCACCGCTGCCGTCAGCGCGTATGCGGTGATGAGTTACGTTTCCTACACGTTCGACTACGTTTATCAGGGCGTGTGCGACGGTATTCAGCCGGTATTGAGTTACTATGACGGCGCATGCGACGCCGCCGGCAAAAAGCACTCGCTCCGCACGGCCGTAATAATTCTGTCCGCATGCTCGGTCGTGTTTATCGCGCTCACTCCGCTCGCGATCGCGTTCATGCCGAAAGTCTTTTCCACTTCTGCCGAAGCGGAAAACATGATGCGCACGGGATTCTGGATCTATGCGATTTCCTATCCGTTCAAAGCGACGGCGCGGTTCGGCTGCTCGTACTTTTATTCGGTAGGCAGGGTTAAAATCGCAAACGCGCTGACCTACACCGAATCGCTGCTGGTCACTCCGCTCGCTCTCCTCGCCCTCTCTTTCGCCGGCATCATCGGCGTGTGGGCGGCACTGCCTTGCGCTCAGATCGTAATGTGCGCGATCCTTGCCGGCATTTTACTCGCGCGCGGACGTCTTAATAGATAAAAAACCGAGCCGCGGTTTTTTGCGGTCCGGTCGTGTTTAAGTGTTTTCGATTGAGTTTTACCTGCGTGGGGATTTCGGTCTGCGTGCCGGGCGCGGCGGCAAATCGACGCGATCGTCGCCGGCATTTTCCCACTTGACGGGCGTAACTCCGTCGGCACCGTAATGCCAGTAGTTGCCTGCCGACGCAGGAGCGGTTTCGCTGTACAGCCACAGCGGAAGTTTCGCCCAGTTTGCGCCTGCCGGCACGGTTTCGCCGAGATAATAGACCGAAACCAGCGGACTGTCGCCGAAGAGTTCGTCGCCGAGGATCGTCACGGTTTTAGGCAAAATCACGGTTTCCAGCGCGGGACAACCGCCGAACGCCCAGTCGTCGATCCCGGTCACGCCGTCGGAGATCGTGACGGACGTCAATTTTTTGCAGTTATCGAACGAACTTCCGCCGATCACGCGCACGCTGCCGGGAATAACGAGTTTTTCGATCAAAGTGGACGCAAACGCATTCCTCGGCACGGACGGAACTCCGTAGGGGATCGTCACTTCGCCGCCGATTGCGCCGGGAACGACCGTCAGGGCGTTGTCTGCGGCAGAATATACCACTCCTCCCGACTCGTAAAACTTCGGGTTGTTCCCGCTCACGGTGACCGCCGAAAGATTGGCGCAATCGGCAAAAGCCGTGCGCGCGATCGTTTCGACGTCTTCGCCGATGTCCGCTCTTTTAAGGCTCGCGCAACCGGC
>CAKQVV010000102.1 GCA_934277845.1 uncultured Clostridia bacterium | reverse complement strand
TCGGTTGTGTCCCCCTGACAGGTCGCGATTATAAATCGCTCCCCGAGATTTCTACGAACAGTCCACCGGACTGTTCGCTTAACGCGTCGCGCACCGCAACTCTTTAAAGGTCGGAAATGGTCATAGTATGATTGTCGCGTGACAATCGAAAGTCTTGCCTTCCCCCCTCGGGGGAAGGCTGGTATAAAGTTTCATTTTAAATTATAACGTACACTTCCCGTCATACCCGTCATTCAGAGCGTGGCGGAACGCCACGCGTGGAATCCCCTGCATGGAGCGTTAATCCAACCTTATAAAAAAGGTCAAAATCGTTCTTGTTGCGGGGGATTCCACGTCGCAACGGCATTGTTTTTAAGTTTAAACAATGCCGCTGCTCCTCTGAATGACGAGGTAGCAGTTAAACAATACGTTTTATTTTAAAATTTTAACCGCAAAAAAGGCTCCCTTGTATAAAGAGAGCCGGGGCGACAGCGACTGAGGGATTGTAAATAAAAAATCAAACGAGAACTTTCCGTTTTACCACGTCATTCAGAGCGGGGCGGGACGCCACGCGTGGAATCCCCTGCAATAGAAAAGTAATCAACCTTATAAATAGGTCTGATAAAATTATAACGCGCAGTTTCCGTGTTCCTCGTCATTCAGAGCGCGTTTTACGCGCGTGGAATCCCCTGCATGGAGCGAATAATCGGCTTTATAAAAAGGTCAACAACATTCTTGAAGAGGGGGATTCCTCCGACATAGAACAATTATTTATCATTACAACACATTACTCTACCGTTACCGATTTTGCCAGATTTCGAGGTTTATCGATGTCGAGTCCTTTTGCGGCGGCGACGTAGTAGCCGAAAAGTTGCAGTATTACGGCGGTGAGTACGGGCGCGATAAGCGGACTGCAATCAGGGATAAACACGGTATGAGCGGATTTTTGCTCGATACGCGCGTTGGATCTGGCGGCTACGGCAATCACGCTTGCGCCGCGGGTAGCGACCTCGACGGCGTTAGACAGCGTTTTTTCGAAGAGGTCGGGATCGACCGCGACGGTGACGACGGGCGAGCCTTTTTCGATAAGCGAGATCGTGCCGTGCTTGAGTTCGCCGGCAGGATACGCTTCGGCGTGAATATACGAGATTTCTTTGAGTTTGAGCGCGCCTTCGAGAGCGGAAGCGTAGTCCATGCCTCTGCCGATAAAGAACACGTCGCGTGCGCTCGCGTACTGAGCGGCAAGATACTGGACCTTTTCGGGTGCGGTTAAGATTTCGCCGACCGCGTCGGGCAAACTTTTCAGCGAGTTCAGAAGTCCGGCGTATTCTTCGCGGGGAACCGAGCCGGCAACGCCCGCGAAATACAGTCCGATAAGGTACAGCGCGGCGACCTGCGTGGTGTAGCCTTTTGTGGTCGCGACGGCGATTTCGGGACCTGCGAGAGTGTAGAGAACGTCGTCCGCCTCGCGCGCGATAGACGAGCCGAGCACGTTGACTACGGCGAGCGTGCGGCTTTTCAGCCGCTTTGCTTCGCGAAGAGCCGCCAGAGTGTCGGCGGTTTCGCCGCTTTGCGATATCACGATCGTGAGCGTGTTTTTGCCGACGATGGGCTTGCGGTAGCGGAACTCGGACGCGAGGTCGACTTCGACGGGAACTCGGCAAACGCGCTCTATAAAGTACTTGCCGATAATGCCGGCGTGGTAAGCCGAGCCGCAGCCGATAATATTGATTTTAGATAAGTTTTTGATTTCGTCCGCGGTGAAACGAATATTGTCGAGAACGATCTCTTCGCCTTTTATGCGCGAAAGCACCGCCGCCAGCGCGCGCGGCTGTTCGTGAATTTCTTTCAACATGAAATGCGGATAGCCGTTCTTTTCGGCGGTCGCCTCGTCCCAGTCGACGGTGACGACTTCATGCTCGACTTTTTCCATATTGCGGTTGAAAATATCCACCGAATCGGCAGTTACGCGCACGATTTCGCCCTCGCCGAGCAGAATAAAGCGTCGGGTATGGCGAATGAGCGCGGGCATATCGCTGGCAACGAAATTTTCGCCGTCGCCTAGTCCCGCCACGAGCGGACTGTCTTTTCTCACCGCGTAGAAAGCGTCGGGAGTGCCGCTGTACAGCACGCCGAGCGCGTAGGAGCCGACGAGTTTATTCAGCACTTTACGCATGCAGTCGCACACGTTTCCGTCGTAATAATATTCTAGAAGATGCGCGATGACCTCGGTGTCGGTTTCCGAGCGGAACTCATAGCCGCGACCGATCAGGAACTCGCGCAGTTCGATATAGTTTTCGATAATTCCGTTATGTACGACCGCGAACTTACCGCCGCGCGACAGGTGAGGGTGCGAGTTCACGTCGTTCGGCTCGCCGTGAGTCGCCCAGCGCGTATGTCCCACGCCCACGTCGCCGAAAAGCGTCTTGTCGCCGTCCGTCTTGTCGATAAGGCGTTGAAGCCGACCTTTTGCCTTGACGACTTCGATTTTGCCGTCGCCGTCGATGACCGCAACGCCGCTCGAGTCATACCCGCGGTATTCCAGTTTTTTAAGTCCGTCCATAAGTACCGGCGCGGCTTGTTTCCGCCCGGCAAATCCTACTATTCCGCACATGTGTTCTTATTCTCTCCGTAAGTATAAATATTTCGTCCGCGGTGTTTCCGGCACGAACAGAAAAGCGTTCGGTTGAGCCTTTCGGCACGCTTGACCTATCGTCGGTTTTGCCTTTGTTTCTGCGGTCGATTTCGTTAAATACAGGCAGTCTATCGTATTCGCGGATTCCCGACCGCGACACAATTATTTTGCCTTTAAGCCGCCGCGACGCGACTAATCTTTGTTTTCGTTGTTCGCGTTATCGGCGGAAGAGGTATCGGTTTTCGGCTTGTGGACGATGACTTTGATTATCAGCGCCAGCACCACGACGACGGCGATAACCGCCAGCGCGAGTATGATATAGTTGATATAATCCGCGAAAAAGCGGCATAAAAGCAAGATAATCAGGCTTGCCGCGAGATTTCCGGCGATGACCGACGCGACCGCTTTGCCGTAGGGCAGTTTGACTATCGACGCCACCGCCGAGCCCGTCCATACGCCCGTGAGCGGAAGGGGGATCGCGACGAAAACGAACACGCCCAGCATCTTTTTAAGGTCGCGTTTGCGCTTTATTTCGGGCGAAACTTCGCCGTCGTCGTCGGCGTTTCCCACCGATTTACTTTTGTTCTCGAATTTTTCGTAGATCACGGTGCCGAGTTTGTGGAAAAGTTTGGTCTTTGCCAGCCACTTGACGAACGGTATCAGAACAAGCAGCAGCAGCGGCACGATCAGCGACGAACCGATGAACGCGAACGCCCAGGATTTTAAGTAGCCCATGCCCAAGCCCAGACCTATGGGAATAGCGAGTCTTGCCTCGACTATCGGCAGGATCGCGATGAGCGTGGTGACGATTTCCGGGTACACGAATACCCGGGTTAAAAAATCGAGCGCGGCTTGAATTATTTTATCGGTCATAAGGTTATGTTCTCCGTGAATACGGCTGACGCGAGCGCGAGCCTCGGCATATAATGGTTTTGCGGACGGGAAATCGGAAAGTTACGGCTCCGCATACCGCATATTTTACTATATTCCGAAATGTTTGTCAATATAAGCGCGTGTACTTGACAAGATACGTCGTAAAATATTAAAATGGTATAGTCGGTCGCCGCGCAACCGAATTTTGCGGCGGACGGCAAAAAGGAGAATAAGAGTATGGGTAAATATTTCGGCACGGACGGAATAAGAGGCAAGTACGGCGAAAAACTCGACGAAACGCTCGCGTACAAGACCGGGCTTGCGCTCGGCGAAATTTACGGCGGAGGAACGTTCGTCGTGGGACGCGACACGCGCGTCTCGGGCGAGGAACTCGAAACCGCGCTGGTAAAGGGCATAACTGACATGGGCGGCGAAGTCATGCTGCCCGGCATAGTGCCCACGCCCGCGGTGGCGATGCTCGCGAAAAAGCACGGAGCGGTTTGCGGCATCATGATTTCCGCGTCGCACAATCCGCCCGAGTACAACGGCATCAAGGTATTCGACGGCAACGGCGTCAAGTACAGCGAAGAGCAGGAAGGCAGCGTCGAGTACTATATCGACAATCCGCCGGTGATAAAAGGCGGCGGCAAGGTTTACAGCGGCGGCAACGGCAGAGCGGAATATATCGATTACGTCGTGTCGGCGGTAAACGCCGATTTCAGGGGGCTAAAAGTCTGGCTCGACTGCGGTTACGGCGCGGCGTCCACCGTCGCGGAAGAAGCGTTCCGACGCTTAGGCGCGACCGTCATGGTGGACAACTGCAAACTGCGCGGCGAGAAGATCAACAGCGGTTGCGGCGCGCTTCATCCCGATTACGTCCGCAACAGCATGAAGGGCAGCGATTGCAGACTGGGCTTTGCATTCGACGGCGACGCCGACAGGCTCAGCGTGGTTATGGACGGCGAGATCATCGACGGCGACACCGTGCTTTACAATATCTCGAAGGGCATGGATATAAAGGACGGCGTGGTTGTGGGAACCATTCTCAACAACCTCGCGCTGGAAAACAAACTCAGAGAAAACGGCAGACGGCTTGTCCGCACTCCCGTCGGCGATAAGTATATCTGCGATCTTATGTTCCGCAAAGGTTATAATATCGGCGGCGAGCAGAGCGGACATTACATAGTTTATCCCGCGGCAACCACGGGCGACGGGCTGATGAGCGCGATGTTCCTCGCAAAATCGCTGTACCGCGACGGCGAACTCGCGCGCATGGAAAAACTCACGCTCGTGCCGCAGAAAGCGATCGCCGAGTACGCCGATCCTTCGATTATGTACGACAAAACCATGCGTGCCATGATCGAGGACGCGGAAAAAGAACTTGCCGACAACGGCAGAATCATCGTCAGAATGAGCGGCACCGAACCGAAAGTCCGCGTGATGGCGGAAAGCACCGACGCCGCGCTCGTCGACGAGATCTTAGGGAAGTTTAAAAAGTATATTAATAATAGGGTTGGTTGATTGTAAATAAAAGGATAATTAGGGATTCCGCGCAGGGGATTCCACGAAACGAGCGAACGCGGGCAGCGTTCGCTCGTTTCTCTGAATGACGGGGGGGGGTAACAGCAGGGCTGAGCGGTATTATTTAAATCGTGTAATATTTCAAACGAAAACAAAAAAGCGGGCGGGACTTACGATAATGTAAGTCCCGCCCGACGGGTTGCGGTTTAGACGCAAGTATGCCGGCGATTAACCGAACACAACTGTTTTTTGCATGCCGGCATCGTCGACGTAGGGAAGGTACGCGTACTGAACGCTTGCGTTCATATTCCACTGCATACTGCCGATGCTGCTGGCTTTGAAAGTGGTAATAACGGCACCGTTGTAGTTTTTGACGGTGTAATTGTTTACGCCCTCGATATACTTTTTGATAATGAGGATACCGTTGGCGGAATACGTGAGCGTTTCGTCGCCTGCGAGTTGAATTTCCGTGCCGTTCGGGTTGGCTTTGCTGACGAGCATATTGCCTTTGACGTCGCCGTTTTCGTCATAGACGGCGGTGAGAGCGGTGTCGCCGTAGAAATCGAGATTAGAGTATTTCGAGTCGAGCACCACTTTGCCGTCAAAGTCGACAGCCATGTATTTGCCGGTTTCGGCGAAAGTGATGATGCCGAGGTCATAGTTGACCTTGTACGACGACGACTTGAATACCGCGAGCGTTTCGAGTTTCTCGTTGTAAATATAGGTTTTGCCGTTTTCGGTGTCGATAAAGCGATTGTCTTTCAACTTGCCTTCGAACTGGAACGGCTTGCCGGTGAAGTCGATACCCATTTTGAGATCTTTGTCGGCGATACCGACTACGGGCGCGGAGAGGCTGTTTGCCACGCCGTCGACCATCTTGAAACCGTAAACGCCGATAGCGTCGTATTTGGAATCTTTGTAGTTGTACATGGATTCGAAGCCCACCACGATATAGCCGGGATTATACTTGGAAACCTTGTTCTTTACGATGTCGTATCTGTAATAAGTATAGTTGAGTTTCTTGGTGGAAGCGAAATCGTCGTCATCGGTC
>CAKQVV010000101.1 GCA_934277845.1 uncultured Clostridia bacterium | reverse complement strand
TACCACACGCCTTTATAATTGAGTTTAGTGCGGTGCGCAACCTTTTCCGTCGTAACCACGAAGTATGAAAAACTTGTCGTTTCAAAAGAAATTTTGTCGCCGACGACCGCGGTTTCAAGTTCTTCCACGACGTCGCCTTTGACGTGATAAGTGACGTATTCGTCCGCCTCAAACGGCTTCGGCATGGTGATTTTGACCTTGCCGCTCGGCTGCACCTTTTCGCCGCCCTTTGTGAGAGTGATGTCAAAAACGGCAACCCTTGCGCTGTCGTACGGCTTGTCGATTGCCGAAGTTGCAGCCCGTCCTTTCTCGCTGTCGGCTGCGTGGGCTTCTGCTTTAAGTTTTGAGCCGCCCTCAAAAGTCCCGCTTGCCGAAACGCCGCTTTCTGCGGTCAGTTCGTTGACGGTGGTCGCGGTATTGTCACCGCCGCCGCCTTCTTTATCGCCGCATGCGGCAAGCGCAAAACACAGCGCGAAAGCCAGCACAAGCGCAAGAAATAATAAAGATTTTTTATTCATTGTTTCCTCCTTCTTAAAGTGCGTCGATTGCGTCTGCAAGATAGTCGGACGGGACGGATTCATAGAAGAATGCGTCGATACTGCCGTCTTCTTTGGCGCATTTGACTTTGTATGCGCTGCTTTCATCCGACACGTTGTCGCAAAGAAGCGCTATTTTGATTTCGGGGTTCCGCCTCCTGGCTTCACGCGCGGTGTTCATTCGCATATCGAACGTGCCGTCGCCCGACCTTGTAACGTCCATTACAAGAGTTGTTGCCGCAAGCGCGTTCGTCAGCGTAAGGATACGCTCAGTTTCCTGCGAAGAAGATTTTTCCACAAAGAACCCCGCGCGTTTAAGGGCGTTTGCCACCGCTTCCAAAACGAGTCTGTTTCTGATTGCAAGTAAGGCTCTTTTCATTTCATATCATTTCTCCTTTGCGTACACTACGCCTGTTTCTACATTCTGCATATATATTATCATAGGGAGTATGCGCTTGGGGAGTGCCATTCGGCACCCCTTTGGCAAGTTTTTTTTGCTTTTCAGAAAAAATTTTTGCAAAAAAAAAGACAGCCGCGGGTAAGCGACTGCCTGTTGTTATATATTTGATTGCATTATCGGTCAGATTTCGTCGTCGGTTTTGTCGAGAATCACAAGCCCCGATTCTCTTGCTCTTACGGCAAGTTGCGTGCGGGAGCGGAAACCCGTTTTGAACAGCATATCCGCAACGTGGTTTTTGACGACGCCCGAAGAAACGCCGAGTTTTTCGGAAATTTCCGTATTGCTGTATCCGCCCGTCATAAGGCGCAGGATTTCAAGTTCCTTTTCGGTAAATTCGCAACTAGAGGCAAGTCCCATTCTGACGGGTTGCGGACTGCTCGGATAGACGATTTCGCCATTCATAACTCGTTCCATCAGCGACAGAATCGGCTGTTCGTTCACTTCCTTGTACCAAAAGCCTTCCACGCCGATTTGTTTTGCGCGCTTTATATAGGAACACTCCGGCATACTCGTAACTATGATAATTTTCGTTTTGGGAAACTTCGCCTTGATTTTTGCCGCCGCTTCGAGTCCGCTTTCGCCGTTTTCCGTAACCACGTCCATCAGTATCAAATCCACGGGCGTGCGAGTGCAGACAATATCCGCAACGGAAGCGTTTTCTATCGCCACTTGCAGATAGAATTTATCCGACGACTCCACAAAATGCGAAAAGAGCGCCTTCGGCATTTGCTGATCTTCGACTATCATGACCGAGTATTTTCCGTCTTTCATAAAGTTTCTCCTTGCGGCAGTTCGATAATGAGTTCAAATTGCGGTGCGCTGTGAATAATCATCGTGCCGTTTTCCCGTTCTACAAGCAAGCGAAGCCCCGATAGTCCGCCGCCTTCTATGATTTCGCCTTTCGGCTTTTCGCCGTCGTTGGTGACTTTAATCGTGTATTTACCGTTTTTGTCCGCTACCGTAACCGTCATCGTCTTTCCGTTAGCGTGCGAAACGGTGTTCGTCAGACATTCGTGCATTGCGGCAATCAATATTTTTTCGCTTACCGTATCGGCTTTCGGCTGCTTTCCGCAAAAATCCACGGTTACGCCAACGAGTTTTGCCGCGTCCTTTATCACTTGCAAGTTGTCTTTCTTGGTGCGCGGACGAGTGCTTTTCAGGGCGGCGATTTCCGCTTGCCAAAAGCAAATCATTTGCTTTTGTTCGGTTTCACCCGACGGCTCGGCAAGTCTGCGTTTCGTTGCAAGCAGCAGTTTACCCATATCGTCGTGGATACGGATTTTCGCTGCCAAAAGTTCCTTTTCTTTCGTGAGGAGCGCAACGTTATCCCCGTATGCGACAAGGCGTTTGTTGACGGCTTTCAGTTCGTCGAGTTTTTGCTCTAATTCTTTTGTAAGACGGTATCTTTCGGTTACGTTTGTCGCAACGATTTCATAAACGGTTTTTCCGTCTATCTCGTGTTGGTATCTCTTGAACGAAACCACTTTGCCGCCCTCGTATTCGATAATAGGCTTTTCGCCCGTTTGAAGCGGCAAGCAGTTTTCCTCGATTTCGCCTTGCGAGATCTTCCGCCAAAAACTTGCGCCGTCCAACAGAGCCTTGCCGGTTGCAAGAACGCAAAGGCGGTTCATTTCGGTATTGATAAGCCGCACGAGTCCGCTTTGCTCGTAAAAACATATTCCGGCAGGAAGTGTGTCCGCGCTCTCTTTTATGGACACGGGCGAAATATGCTTTTTGTTCCAAAGCACCGCACCGACAAGTCCGTAAACCGCAAGAGCGAGCAACACGACAGCCACAACGCAATACAACCATAGCGGCAAAGAAATTATCGTGAGCGACGGCTCGAATACGGATTTCCCTACACGATAGAGATAACTACCGCACATTGTAAGGAATACCGATAGAAACGACAATACAAACGTTACCGCCGGCAAAACGATATAGCGGCGTTTCTTGCAAAGTCTGACCGACGCAAACAACCCGATAATCGCCAAAACGAACGTGAGAATAAACGAAACGACAATCATCTGTCTTACATAAAACGGTGCGTCTATAAATCTCATACGGCACCCCCTTCGGGCAAAGTAAGCGAGTAATAAACTTCTTCGTCGTCCGTTTGAATTGTTACGTTATATTCCTCAAATTTCGACTTTATTTTCTCCGAAATTTCTTCCGTTTTATTGTCGCATTCGATACGCAAAACGAGATTATCGCCGCGCTTTGAAAGGCGAACGATAACGGCGCTCGGTAGCCCCTCGTAATTTGCAATGCAGGCTTGGAAAAAGTCATAGAAAACACCTGCGTTTTTGCTGTGAATTTTACCCGAAACGGCGCAATCGAAAGTGCATTCCGCACCCGTAAGCGAAAGAAACCCAAGCAATTCTTTTATCGCAAGCGACAGTTCGCCCACGTCGATATTTTCCTGCTTTTCGGCAAGTATAACAAGGTTGCTTCTGCGTTTGATATAAGCCGCCAAAACGCACGCAAAACGCATTTTATCTATATATTCCGTGCCGTTTAACTGCGTTTTGTGGTACATATCCGACAAAAGCGCGTCAAGCCGTTGCAGTTCTTCGCGGGTAACTTCATCCGTCTTTGCGTACAGTTTATTTTGCTCTGCGATCTGCGCTTTTTGCTCTTTGAGTTCGTTCTCCGCTTCGATGATATCGTTTTCTTCGGACAGTCTTTCGTTGGTTTCGGAAAGTGCCGCGTTTATCTCGCTCAATTTGGATAAATCTTCGATTCTGAAAGCGTATCCGCCGTGTATTTTTGCTGACGAAAGCCGTGTGTTTTCATCTATCATCACAGGACATTTCGTTGCTTGTTCGAGCAGGATTTTATCCGTAAAAACAGATTTTTCGGAGTTATAAATCACGTTAAAATTTTCATCCGTGATAACCGCCGAATATGCCGAACGATAGAAGTAGTTTTCGTATTCGTCGTTGGACGGAATAAGACCTATCGCAATACAACTTTCTATCATTACGATACAGGTAAAGCACAATAGTTCGGGGATTTTGAACGCCGGCGTATCCGTCAAAAAGCATACGGTGGAAACAGCCGCGCACACAATGAAAACGGTTACGGGTATCCACGTTTTGCGCCTGCACGCCGATATGCCGCATTTCAAAATCAGCACGATAAGACTTGCAAACGTTACGGCAATCTCCCACGCGAGCGCGATATAGAATACGGTTTTATGCTTGTAGGAAAAACCGCCCTCAAAGTTCAAAGCGAACGCCCATTCGTGTATGTCGTTTGTGAATATCAAAAGAAGCAATATCACGGCAGGCAAATATAAGAAATACCACGCTTTTGCGAGCGGTTTGCCCTTTTTGCTCTCTATGCTGAACGCCGCAAGCAAAATCGTCGGCGGAATAAACATCTGCGGAACGTAGTATGCGTACCAAAGATAGCGCGAAAAGGCGTCTGTGTCCTTTGTCAGTCCGTACCTTATCATTCGCACCACAAGGAAAAACAAAATCAGCACGGCAACCGTAAGGAAATATGCACGCAGATCTTTCCGCACCATTCTATGTATAAGAGAAATGCCCCACGCCACCACGAGAGAAATCAGTATCGTGTGCGCCAACAAAGCAAACAAAGCGTGCCAAAAATCGGGAAGGCTCGAATCTACCGCCTGAAATACGCCCGCTAAACAAAAGAAAAACGCGCATACGGCATATAGAACTATTCTTTTTTTGTTAATAGCAGTCCGCATTTCCGCGTTTCTCCTTTTCGTTAGTTACTTATATTATAGCATATTTTTCCGATTTTTTCAATCCATTCTGCCCCATAAACGAAAAGTCGAATCGCTTGCTGTCAACCGTTTACCACTCCTGATTTTTTATGTTATCCGCTATATTCATAATCGGCACGCCGAGTTCCTGTGCGTGTTTATAGCATTTATACGCACCGCCATAATCACGCTTGATATAGACGATCATCATATCGCAGTTCTCGGCAAGCCATTTGTTGCGTTCTCCTATCGCCGCTTTGAAATGACACTTCCTATCAGTTGGTATAATGACGTTATCGTAAGACTTCTCTAAAATATCCAAGTTCGCTACGGGATACGGTTCAACAAGCGTAAGTTCGCACCACTCCGCCCATTCTCTCCGAAATCGTCTGACGGCTTGTGTAGCAAGGTCGTCAAACTCGCCGTTTCGACCTACATTATATTCTACAAATCCATATTTACGGTGCAGTAATTCGATTACTTCGTCAAGTTCTTCTTCGACTTGTCGATATTCGTCCACTACCCTGTGACCTATAAACGAAACCCGAAAAATATCCAATTCAATGCCTCCCGATAGGTGAATTATCTCGCAGAATTTTGTTCGCCTATTAAAGCAATAGGTGAACAAAACCGTAGACTTCGGACACCTATCGAGAGTATTTACGATTTTTATTATTTTTCTGACCGCGCGAAAGCATTGCACATTGACTTTACTACCGTTTTATGGTATAATAAATATAATATTTGAGCCGTCTATTGCTTTAACAGACGGCTTTTTAGTTGAAAATTTTGCCGAGCTTATTCATCATATCCTGCTTGTGTTCCATAAGCGAATGGGCATATCTGTTCAGCGTTACTGTGGCGTTTTTATGCCCCAATATCTCCGCCAATGTTTTCACGTCCATTCCGCACTCCAAAGCGCGTGTAGCAAACGTATGCCGAAGCGAATGGAAACCTTTACGCTCGATATGTAAACGCTTTTGCAGAAGTTCAAAGGTTCTCTGATAAGATCGCACCGTAGGCGGTTCGCCCTTTTCCGATTCCACAACATACTCCGAAATGCTTTTTCTTTTATATTCTTTCAGAACGGGAAGCAACTGCTTCGGAAGCGGAATCATTCTCTTGGAAGAAGTTGTTTTCGGTAAATCCGTAATCCGGCAGAGATTCCCGTTTTCATCTCGTCCGTCGTGGCAAGTTTTGTTCACCGCAAGCGTTCCTTTCGTGAAATCAATATCTGCCCAAGTTAGCGCGAGCAATTCTCCGATACGCAATCCCGAATAAAGACAAATCACGATCCCGATGAATTTCCGTTTCTTATTCGATAACGCCGCCTGCTCTATCTTCTTCTGTTCGGCAAGCGAAAAACAGGATACTTCTTT
>CAKQVV010000100.1 GCA_934277845.1 uncultured Clostridia bacterium | reverse complement strand
TGTCCGCAAATTCGCGAACCGCGACGTTGATTTCCTCGGGAATCGTGTAAAGATCCATCTTCTTCTTTTCTTTGCCGACTTCTTTGACTATTTCGTTGATGAAAGCGACCTGTTTTTTGATCTCTTCGTGAGCGTAAAGGATACCGCCGAGCATAACCTCTTCGGAAACTTCGTTCGCACCCGCTTCTACCATCATGATCGCCTCCGCAGTGCCGGAAACGTAAACGTGCATCTGACTCTTGGCTCTCTGCTCGTTGTCGGGGTTAATGACGTACTGTCCGTCGACGTAACCCACAACTACCGAACCGGTAGGTCCGTAGAACGGAATATCGGAAATAGATAATGCGATGGACGAACCGATCATACCGAATACTTCGGGCGGAATGTTGGTATCGACGGAAAGCGCGGTAGCGACCACGCACACGTCGTTGAACAATCCTTTCGGAAAAAGCGGACGAATAGGTCTGTCTATAAGTCTGGAAGTCAGGATCGCTTTATCGCTTGCTCTGCCCTCGCGACGCTTGAAACTTCCGGGAATCTTGCCCACGGCATATAACTTTTCTTCGAAATCCACGCTGAGCGGAAAGAAGTCCATACCGGGACGCGGCTCCGGCGACATGTTGACGTTTGTCATCACGACAGTATCCCCGCATCTGATGATGCACGAACCGTTGGACAGTCCGCCGTACTTACCGACTTCGACGGTCATTTCTTTGCCGCCGACGATAGTTTTGAAAATTTTTGCCTCTTGCATATAAAAACCTCCCAACCGAACCGCGTCTCTCGCGGACGGTAAAAAACAAGGGCATAAACAGATTACGCCCTTGCCTGCAGTAAATTACTTTCTCAAATCGAGTTTTGCGATAAGTTGTCTGTATCTTTCGATGTCGAGTTCTTTAAGATAGTTTAAAAGACTTCTTCTGGAACCGACCATCTGAAGCAATCCGCGACGGGAATGAAAGTCCTTCGCGTGAACTTTAAGATGTTCGGTAAGATGGTTGATACGGTAAGTAAGAAGCGCAATCTGAACCTCCGGGCTACCGGTATCTCCCTCGTGCGTCGCGTACTCGGCAATGATTTGTGCCTTGGTTTCCTTGTCCATAATTTTTACCTCCATGGATATTTATTCGCCTCGCACCTAAGTATCGGGACGGAGATTCCCGAACCTGTGGAAACGAGGTACTGTGTAATTATAGCATTATATCATGCGTTTGTAAACTGTTTTTGCAGGAAATTTCGTTTTTCTTCGGCTTTTTCGTCAAATCTTTCTATATACAATTCCGAATCCCGAAGTGCGGCAAATCGCGTGATCTTCCCGCGAGCCATATTTACCGCTTTTGTTATCGATCCGGCTCCGCAAGCGATCACGCTCATACAGTCTTCCATTGTCGTTATGTTGTTTATACATTGTTTTCCGGGAAGCGAATAGCCGACGTTTTCCAGATTCCCCAACATTTGCTTTTGCCGATACAGATAATACGGAATATACCCTGCGTCTTTTAATGTAATCAGCGCGTAATCGGTCATTCTCGAAATTTCCGAATTATCGTATTTGCCGTCTTGTTTGAGTTTCGAACCGTTTTTTCTCGACAGAGTGTGCACGGTAATGTTTTCCGGACGAAGTTTTTTGACCGCATCGAGCGAAAGCGCAAAGTCCTCAACGGTTTCGTCGTTAAGTCCGGCAATCAGGTCTACGTTGACATTAAACCCGTATTTACTTGCAAGCGCGTATTTATCGAAAAAGTCGCGAGCCGTATGCGCCCTGCCGATTTTGACCAGCGTTTCATCGTTAAGCGTTTGCGGATTTACGCATATTCTGGATGCCCCGACTGCTTTAATAGCATCTAATTTTTCACTCGTTATCGTGTCGGGTCTACCGGCTTCTATTGTAAATTCAACGTCCCGAAACGGAAAATCGCCAAATAATAAATAAATTTGATCCGCGGAAAGTGTGGTCGGCGTGCCTCCGCCGACGTATACCGAAAATAGTTTTCCGTGCCCCTCTATAAAATCTACGGCATCATCGATTTCTTTATGCAGCAGTTCGATGTACCGCGGAAAACGTTTTTCCGATTTTGCCACGAGTTCGGTTGCAAACGCGCAATAATAACATTTTGTAGTACAAAACGGAATATGAACGTAAAGATTGAAAAGTTTTTCGTCGCGAACATATATACCTGCCTGACTTTTTACTATATCGCAAATAAGCCGCGATTTTTCGGGTGAAACGCAAAAATCGGTTTGAAGTTTTGTTTCGCATTCGTCCGGCGTAAAGCCTTTTGCCAGCATGTCGTACACCAGTTTAGACGGACGAATCCCTGTAAGACTTCCCCACGGCGGACGTACGCCGGTATAGTCCGCCAACGCCTTGAAAACGGCAAGTTTACACGCACGCTTATATAAACGTTTATTTTCGGTTTCGTTCGCCTCATCAGAAATAAAATTTACATAATTATAATATTTTCCACATAAGGAAACTATATTTACTACATTTTTACCATTGTTTGTAGGTTCAAAACGACACTCATGATCAATCGAAACGTCACATTCGTCACGATACGGGTAAAACAACTTTATTTCGTCCAGAAGATCTGCGGAAATATCTTCTCTGTTCGTCTTAAATTCGAGCATAAGGATTGTATTTCCTTTCGTAATTCAACGTTGATTTTTCTCCATGTCCCGGTAAGACAATATAATCACCGGTCAAGGAGAATAACTTATTCAACGAAGATTTCATTTCGGCGTAATTTCCGTCAGGAAAATCGGTTCTGCCTATGGAAAGTCTGAACAACGTGTCACCCGTAAAGATGATATCGTCCCACATATAACATACACTGCCTTTCGTATGACCGGGCGTAGCGATTACGGAGAATTTTTCGCCGAGAAGCGACAGTTCTTCCCCGTCACCAACCATAAAATCGGGAACAAACGTTTCAAAACGCTGTCCGAATGCATGCGCCAAATTATCGTCTGACGATAACAACGATAAATCCGATTTGCCCATATAGACTTTTGCTCCGTGCGCTTGCAACACGGCACAACCGGCGCAATGATCAAAATGCGCGTGTGTCAAAAGGACGTACTTACATTCAAGCGCGTTTCGCGATAAAAATCCGATAATTTCAGATATGCCGTCACCGGGATCGATTACAACACATTCGTGATTGTCCTTATAAAGGACGTATGAATTTGTTTCGACGGAACCTGCCGTTATAGTTGCTACGTCCATTACCCCACATTGCTCCTGAAAACTTTTTCAACGTCGGGAATAGACTGAATCTTATTAACAAGAGTATCAAATTCGGAAATATTATTGACGGTCACGGACAAATTGATAATTGCGTTACCTGCCTTATCGACGCGTGCGTTCATATTCGTGATCGTAAGTTTCATTTCACTGATAAGCATAGTGACTTTTGCAAGCAAACCGCTGGCATTGCGTGCTTCGATTTGCATCGCGACTGCAAACGGTGCCGGGTTGTCGTTCGCCCAGTGCGCTTCTATCAGCCTGAAATCTTCGATGTTTTTAAGATTAGGGCAATTCTTCCTGTGAATAGCCACGCCTCTGCCGCGAGAAATAAAACCGACTATGTCGTCACCGGGAACAGGATTACAGCATTTTGAAATGCGTACCAGAAGATCGTCGTGGCCTTTGACGATAACGCTGCCGGAAGACATAGAGCGAACGACGCCGGGCGTTTTTACCGGAATACGCGCACGTTCCTCTTTTTTATAAAAGTCGATAAGTTTGGACAATATCTGATTTACAGTGAAGCCACCGTACCCTACCGAAGCGTAAAGATCGTCAACCGATGAAATCGAATAGCGTTGCATGATCACGTCCAGCCATTTCGGAACCATAAGATTGCCGAGTACGTAACCGCGGATTTTCGCCTCTTTTTCCAGCATTTCTTTACCGCGTCGAATATTGTCCTCTTTGAGTTCCTTCTTAAAAAACGCTTTGATTTTCGACTTTGCCTGCGAAGTCTTTACAAAACGCAACCAGTCGCGGCTAGGACCTTTTGCCGCCGACGAAGTAATAATCTCGACATAATCGCCGGTATTGAGTTTGGTTTCGAGCGGAACGATTTTACCGTTAATCTTCGCACCGATACATTTGTTGCCTATCGCGCTGTGTACGTTGTATGCAAAATCTACCGGAGTTGCGCCTTCGGCGAGCGTTACAACGTCGCCCTTCGGCGTAAACACGAAAACCTGCCCGCTGTAAAGATCGAACTTAAGCGACTCGTAAAATTCCTGCGGACTGGAATTTTCACTCTGAACATCCATAACGCCGCGTAACCACTCGAGTTTTTCGTCGAGTTCGTTTGCCGAGCCACGATTTTCTTTGTATTTCCAGTGTGCGGCGATGCCGTATTCGGCGATCTTGTGCATCTCATAAGTACGGATCTGAATTTCGAACGGCATGCCGAAAGTCGTCATAACTGTGGTGTGCAGCGACTGATAATTGTTCGGTTTCGGAACCGCGATATAATCTTTGAACCTGCCCGGAATCGGCTTCCACATTGTGTGGATCATGCCCAGAACTTCGTAGCAGTCCTTTACGTTTTCAACGATAACGCGCACGGCGGTAAGATCGTAAATCTGATCGAACGTGCGATTATTGTTTTTCATCTTTTTATAGATGCTGTAAAAATGTTTAGGGCGTCCGCTGACTTCGCCCTTAATATTCAATTCTTCCAACAGTGCGGTAAGTCGCGAGCAAATCCTGTTTACGAGTTCTTGCCTTTCCGCCCGCTTCAATGCAACCTCATTCACCAAAGAATCGTAAATCGCCGGTTCGAGTACTTTAAGACACAAATCTTCTAGTTCGCATTTCAGGTAACTTAAACCGAGGCGCGATGCAAGCGGAGCAAAAATCTCCAACGTTTCCTGCGCCATGGCATGCTGGCGTTCCGCGCTTAACGACGAAATCGTGCGCATATTATGAAGCCTGTCGGCTAGTTTAATGATAATGACGCGGATATCCTTTGCCATCGCAAAAAACATTCTGCGGAAGTTTTCGGCTTGTTCCTCTTCCTTCGATTTGAATTTAATCTTATCGAGTTTTGTGACTCCGGCAACCAGTTCTGCGATTTCGTCACCGAAAAGTTTACGGATTTCTTCGTCGGTTGCCGCAGTATCCTCGACGCAATCATGAAGAAGCGCGGCGGCAAGCGTCGAACAATCCAAACCCAAATCGAACAATATACCGGCAACGGCAATCGGGTGTGTAATATACGGCTCACCCGACTCACGGAACTGATTTGCATGCATTTCCGTAGCGTAATCTAATGCACGATTCAATAGTTCTACCTGTTGAGGATTGAACACTAATTCAAATTTTTCTTTAAGTTGCTGCATTACTTTGACAACCTCTTCTTAACAAGAGAATAAATTTTAGACGTGTCCAGATCCGCACGCACGCCTTTGTTTACTGTTATCCTGAAAGGATTGTTTTCGATCGATATAAATCCCAATTCTTCAAAAACCTGCAAACAAAATATGAACTGCGACTGTTTTAATTCCGCCGAACCGGCAGCAACAACATGCCTGTAAAAGCCATTCGCGCTTGCGGCAGGCACGCCGGCGTTTGCTTTGATTTTTTCAAAGCAATCGGCAAAAATCGACCGTTCCAAACTGAGATCATAAGCATCGTCGGGTTCACCGGGAACGTATATGTCCGCTTTTGATACGGAATTTAAATACGAAATAATCCCGTTATTCAACGGCGCACGCAGTAATATTATTTTATCATAATTCGAAAAGCACAAATTACCGTCGGTAAACGACGGTGCGACTATTACACGAGAAAAATTATTGCGAGTTGTCGCATACATAAACTCTCTTACTTTCGGCATAGCGTGTTCAGACGCGTAATCGTCATAAGTTTTCCTGTCGGGTGCGATGACCAGTGTTCCGTAAAGCGGTTTAGTAAGTTCGTCTATGTCGGATTCACTGTATATCGAATACTTGCATTTGTCATTCGGCAGAAATTTCAAAAGCCCGTATTCATACCCGTCGCACACCGAATCGTTAATATATAGTTCGGACGGCGAACAACACCTGATTATACCTTTGATAGTCTTTCCGCCGTAACTGCCGGTTTGAAGTTCGGTCACCAGAGTTTTCGTCCCCGGCGATAAAAGTTGATACGACAACTTTGAGTAATTAAACGCAAACATCTGAAATCCGGTATCCAACGTCACGGA
>CAKQVV010000099.1 GCA_934277845.1 uncultured Clostridia bacterium | reverse complement strand
CGTGAGGATCCCCAACTGAAAACGAATAAAGACGCTGTTAAACGAGAGCAAAAACTATAACGCGAACTTTTCGTCTTATCCCGTCATTCAGAGCAAATGCGTAAGCATTTGCGTGGAATCCCCGGCATGGAGCGAATAATCGACCTTATAAAAAGGTCAATAACGTTCTTATTGCATGGGATTCCACGTCGTAAGGCATAGCCTCTTGGGTATCGAGGCTATGCCTTACTCCTCTGAATGACGAGGAACAGTTAAACTATATGTTCTATTATAAAATTTTAGCCACAAACAGGCTCCCTTGTGTAAATTAAGCCGACTGAGGAATTGCGAAAATAAACGTGTTCCGACTGTCACCGATATTTTCCTTTCCGCGAGTAAAACCGCCGTCCGTCGGGCAAACTGAATAATAGGGCAGAAAGTATCAGTGTATAGCAAGCGCACTTTATACATAAATCGTGTTTAATTATACATAAGCGTCACTTTACCGTAAAAAAGCCTCGTGATGTGCTTTACGCACAGTTTTCACTAAACTTTCATTTTTATTCATATCCGAACTTTTTCCGGATGGATTGCGAAAACGGGCTTTTTTAGCGAAAAAAACGCAATTTTCACACAAGTTTTAAAATCACGCGGCTTTTCGCAAAATTTAATCCGTTTGACAGCCCGAAATCGTTATGATATAATATACCACAATGTGGCGCAGACGATAAAATTCATATATGGCGTATAAACTACACCATATAAAACCGATAACGATTACAGATTTCAACTGCGCGAAGGAGAACAGATGCGTGCAAAAATAGTATCCGCATTGATGGTCATGGTCCTCATTGCCGGCGTAATCACCGGTGCGACCGCCGGTATTGCAGCCGTGGGCGGGGGATCCGTTTCCAAGCCTCGTGAGGACGGTACCGTCGCCGGCAGCAGCGACAACCTGCTCCGAATCATTCAGTGCGAAGATAAACTTACGCAGGAACAGGTCGCTTCTCAGATTAAAGCGGAATACCTTATCGAAAATAACGGTTACCGCGACGATGACGAAGTGGTCGCTATCGTTCAGGTTGCCGGCGACTCGCTGTTGAGTATTTACAACGAGGGAACGACATCCGCTTACAGTGTGGGCGATTACGCCATGTCCGCGGCGGGCAAAGCCAAAGCAGGCGAGATCGAACGCCGTCAGTCGCGCGTAATTTCCGCGCTTTACGAAAAGGGACTCATCAGCGGCATCGAATACAGATATTCCACCGTTATGAACGCCGTCGCGGTCAAAACCGTGTACGGCAATCTTTCCGCAATCGAAAAAGTAACGGGTGTCGAAGGCGCAATGCTTTCCGATACATACAACAGAGCAGAAACCCAAAGCGTAGAGGATAACGTTTCTTATAACCCCGTCGACATTTACGACACCGGTATTTACAAGGCAGACAGCGTCAGTTACACCGGCAAGCGTACTTCCGTCGCTGTTCTCGACTCAGGCTTTGACAAGACGCACTCTGTTTTCGCTTACCAGCCCGACGTTGCCGAAGATCAACTCATGATCAGACAGGAAACCGTCACCAAAGCCCTTGCCGCAACCGCCGACAAGGACAAACTCAACGCGTCCCGCCTTACCGCCGGACTTAAAACATCCGACGTGTGGTATTCTACCAAAATTCCGTTCTCCTATGACTATGCGGACAAGGATTACGATGTTTTCCCGTACGATTCCGAGCACGGCACCCACGTTGCCGGCATCATCGGCGGTACCGACGACGTAATCAAGGGCATCGCTCCCGATACCCAGCTTGTCCTCATGAAAGTGTTCCCCGACCTCGACGATGGCGGCAAGACCGAGGATATTCTCGCGGCGCTCGAAGACGCGGTCCGTCTCAATGTCGACGCCATCAACATGTCGCTCGGCTCGTCCTGCGGATTTACGAGAGAATTGTACGAAGTCAGGATCAACGAAGTCTACGACGCGATCGCGGAGAGCGGCATCAGCCTCATCACCGCGGCAAGCACCAGTTACAGTTCGAGTTTCGGCGGCGCACAGGGCGACACCAACTTCGCGACCAACCCCGATTCCGGCACGGTCGGTTCTCCGTCCACATACGCGGCTTCGCTTTCCGTCGCGTCCATTTCGGGGACTATGAGTCATTACCTCGTCGGCAACCGCAGCGAGGACGGCAGCGAAGGACAGGTTTTCTTCTATAAAGAATCCAACTCCATCACCGCCGAAGAAAACAACTTCATTCAGGAACTTATCGACCGCGGAGAACTTGGTGCGAACGAAACCAAAACGTTCGAGTACGTCACCGTTCCCGGCGTAGGTCTTAAAGTAAGTTTCGCGCAGTTCGGCTCGAAAGAGAGCAAACCGCTCAAGGGCAAGATCGCGCTCGTTCGCAGAGGCACCAACACCTTTGAAGAGAAGGCGGCGCTCGCAAGAGATTACGGCGCGGCTGCGTGCATCATCTATAATAATATAGACGGCGACATTCTCATGTCCATGGGCAAGACCGATCATGTCCCGACCATTTCCATCTCGAAGGACGACGGCGAAATCCTCGCGCAAAAGTCGAGCGGCACGATCACGATCAGCAGCAGTTATGCGGCAGGTCCGTTCATGTCCGACTTCTCCAGCTGGGGACCGACGCCCTCGCTCGAACTCAAACCCGAAATTACCGCTCACGGCGGCAACATCAAGTCCGCTATTCCCGGCAGTTACACCGACGAGAACGGCAACACCGTTTATCGCTATGACGAACTTTCCGGCACTTCGATGGCAACGCCTAACCTCTGCGGCATAGTCGTGCTTATCCGTCAGTACCTCAAAGATACTTATCCCGACAAGACCGCCCGCGAAATCAAGAACATGGCAAACCAGCTCATGATGTCGTCGGCGAAGATTGTCAAGAACGAGGAAAACAACCCGTACTCCCCGAGAAAACAGGGCGCGGGACTTGCCGACCTTTACAACACCGTAAATACCAAAGCGTACATAACCGTCGACGGCAGCGACCGCACCAAACTCGAACTCGGCGACGACGCAACCCGCAGCGGCATTTATAATCTGGAGTTCAACCTCGTCAATCTCTCGGACGAAACGCTGACCTACAATCTTTCGCTCGATGCCATGACCGAAAGCGTTTCTTCGTCCGATCCCAAGCACGTTTCGGAAACTCCGACCATGCTTGACGGCACGAACTTCACTCTTACCGCAAAGACCGGCTCGCAGGGCGCGGTAAACGGCAATGCTGTTACCGTCAACCCGAACGGCACAGTCAAACTTTCGCTCAGCCTCACGCTGACCGACGGCGATAAAAACTATATCGATTCGCACTTTGCAAACGGCATGTACGTCGAAGGCTTCGTCAAGCTCGACGACGTGAACGAGAAAGCGGAAGGCGAGAAGGATATCGACCTCAACGTTCCGTTCCTCGCGTTCTACGGCGACTGGACCGTCGCGCCTATGTTCGACAAGACCTATTACGAAGTCGAGAGCGAAGCGCACGACGCGGCAATCGACGACGAGGACAAGATCAAAGCCGATTATTACGCAACCACGCCTTACGGTTCTTACGTTTATAACTATATCATACCGCTCGGTACTTACCTTTACGACATCGACACTTCGAAATACGACGAGATCCCCGCATCCGAAGAACATATCGCGATCGGCGAACAACTCGGCGCGATCGACGGCATTTCCACCGTTTACGCAGGACTTCTTCGCGGCGCGAAACAAATGGATTTTGCGATAACCGATAAAGTGACCGGCGAAACCGTGTGGACCTATACCGACTATAACGCGACCAAGTCTTACGGCTACGGCAATACCCCGATGCCTTATCACGAGAGTCTGAAACTCGCGTCCAAGGATCAGAACTTCGTCAACAACCGTCAGTACACGTTCTCGATGAACGGCAAACTCGATTACGGCGACGGCGGCGTGGACACCAACAAGCGCAACTCGTTCGACTTCGATTTCGTGTTCGACAACGAAGCCCCGATCATCAGAAACGCTACCTATGAAAAAACTTACGACAAGACGCAGAAAAAGGATCGCTACTACATTAACCTCACGGTTTATGACAACCAATACGCAATGTCGATAACGCCTATTCTGTTCACTTCGTCCAGCAGTTACACCATTTTGGCAAAAAACCCCATTCCGGTTTACAGTCAGAAGGGCGGCGACACCGTCGTACGTTTCGAGATCACCGATTATCTCGACGCGATCTACGAAGACCAGCTTATCACCGGCGCGCTTGCGTTCTCCGTGGATGACTACGCGCTCAACTCCAATATCTTCCTTTGCCAGCTTCCCGGCACCCGGGGCGAATTCAAGTTCACCAAGGACGGCAGCGAAACCGGCAGCGATCTCATAATTCTTTCCTGCTATGAGGACGAAGTAATCGACCTTACGAAATACCTTTACACCGCCGACGAGACCGTCGACGAGAACAAGGATTATCTCGGACACCTCGTGTGGACGTCGTCCAACACCGACATCATCGAAGTGAAAGAAGGACTTGTCAAAGCAAAAGCCGTCGGCAGAGCAACCGTTTCCGTTATGGAAAAAATGGAACTCAAACAGACGGTCATGATCATCAACGTCAAGTCGCGGGATAAGGGCACAAGTACGGACAACAAAGTCGTCGACGCGTCGGATGCCAAAATAGAAAGTTTGAAATTCACCGGTTTCAAGACAACCTACGCGTTTGCCCGCGCGGCGCAGACCAGCGAAATCGGCAAGACCGGCGATTACAGTTCGCTGCTTGCGATGAACGGCGTCAGCCTGTACCCCGGCGAAAAATTCCGGCTCAGTTATGACTTCAACCCCTGGTACGCCGAGTCGAAATACGATCTCCGTTACGAATCCAGCAACGAAGCCGTCGCAAAAGTCGACAACGAAGGCAACGTCAGCGCGCTTGCCGAAGGCAGCGTTGCGATCACGCTGATTGCGACCGACAAGGCGACCGGCAGAGAGTCGAATATCCGCGCGGATCTTTCCGTCAACGTCAAGAATCCGTTTATCATCGAAAACCGCACGCTCGTGGCTTACAAGGGGCTCGGCGGCGACGTCGTGATCCCGGACGACGAAGGCATACTTTACATCGATTCGTTCGCGTTCTGTCTGTATACAACCGACCGTAACGTCCAGCTTACCGAGGACGACTACGACGCGAACAAAGTCCCCGAGAGCAACAAGACGATCACCAGCGTCACGATCCCCGAGGGCGTTCAGGAAATCCGCAAGTACGCGTTCTACAACTGCGAGAAACTCGAAAGCGTAACGTTGCCCGAGTCGCTCAAATATATCAGAGAGTTCGCGTTCTACGGCGACAAGAACCTCAAGGGCGTAGACCTGAAAAAGGATACCATCGTCATCGGCGCAAACGCGTTCCGCGGCTGCACCTCGCTTGAAAGCATTGACCTCAGTAAGGTTTACGCGATCGGCGACAGCGCGTTCCGCGGCTGCACTTCGCTCACGTCGGTTGATCTCACCACGCTCCGCAACACGGGCAGAGAAGTGTTCTCGGGCGCGTCCAAACTCAAAAACATCAATATGAACGAGCACACCAGACTGTCATACGCGATGTTCGCGGGCACGGCGATCGAAACGCTCGACCTTTACGAGAGAATCGAAGTTCCGCAGTTCTGTTTCGCAAACTGCTCGAAGCTGACCACCGTCAACGTCAGAAACCCGTTGCTTTACGTCGGCTTGGGCGCGTTCAGCGGCTGCTCGGCGCTCACCGACTTCAACTATGACGAAGGCGTTACGGTAGGCGAGTTCGGCGCACAGGCGTTCTACAACGACGTCGCGCTCAAAACCTTCAGACTTCCTGACAACGCGGTTTCTCTGGGCGGCTACTGTTTCTATAAGTGCGAAAGTCTGGAAGAAATCGTGTTCGACGCAAACAGCGACATAAGCAATATCGGCGGCACGATCTTCCAGGACACCAACCTCGCGAAGTTCACCGTTTCCGCGGCTAACGAGAATTACAGTGTTTCCGCCGACGGCAGATTCCTTCTCTCCAAGGACGGCAAAACCATCGTGTTCGCCGCGCTCGGAGAAAGAAACGATGCCGCTGCTCGGAGCCTTGAATACGGCACGCTCGTGATCGGCGAAGAGTACGAGAAAATCGCGCCCGGCGCATTTGCCGGAGTCAACGTCAAGTCCGTCGAAATCAAGAATCCGGACATGAAGATAGGCAATTACGCGATCGCAAA
>CAKQVV010000098.1 GCA_934277845.1 uncultured Clostridia bacterium | reverse complement strand
GACGTTTGCCATCCAAAGATTTGCGATCTTTGAGATCGGCTTTTATGATTTTACAGGCGTTATCGTAATCGTATGCAGTTTCGTCGAAAAGCGAAAACGGACACACTCCGCCGAATTTAACAAGCGATAAATCAACGGACTTTTTCAGCATTTCGCCGTTGCAAATAATCTCGCTCGGCGCAACTCTAGACAAAAGTTCGTTAAGATGCAATGCCGCTTGTGCGTCGAATTGCGCGTGGTTAAATTCGCCGGTAGAAATATCAACCCACGACGCACCTACACCGTTCCCTTCGGCGTAAAGCGACATAAGATAGTTATTGACGTTGTCGACAAGCATTTCGCTGTCGATTTTCGTACCGGGTGTAACCTCGCGAACGATTCTGCGTTCGACTATTCCCTTTTGTTCTCCGGGTTTAGTCGTTTGTTCGCAAATCGCCACTTTATAACCTTTTTCGAGAAGTTTGGCAATATATCCTTCGACCGCGTGAAACGGGACGCCGCACATAGGCGCGCGCTCGGTCAACCCGCAATCTCTGCCGGTAAGCGTAAGTTCCAGTTCCCGGCTTGCGGTTATCGCATCGTCGAAAAACATCTCGTAAAAATCGCCCAAGCGATAAAAGACCAGCGATTCTTTGTACCGGTCTTTGATCTGCATATATTGCTGCATCATCGGAGAAAGTGCCATCAGTCAGTTAGTTCTCCTTTAAGTTGATTGTTTTTAGTCCCTGTAATTTTTACGTTTACGAATTTACCTACGATATTTTCGGAGGAAGAAAACGAAATCGCTTTTTCGCACGAAGACTTACCCTTTGCTTTACCGTCTTTCCACTCGTCGCAAAGAACTTCATACGTTTTTCCGACGCAACGTTTCGCTTCCTCGTTGCCGATTTCGAATTGAAGATCGATAAGTTCGCGAATACGACGTTTTTTTGTTTTAATATCCACTTGTTCCATTTTATCGGCAGGCGTACCGGATCTTCTGGAATAAATAAATGTAAACAGATTGTTATAACCGATGCGTTTGATTACATCGACGGTTTCGAGGAAATCTTCTTCGGTTTCGGTCGGAAATCCCACCATAACGTCACTCGATAGTCCTGCATCCGGAATATACTTGCGGATCATATCGATTTTATTCAGATAATCCGCCTTGGTATATTTGCGGTTCATGAGTTTCAGGATTCTGTCGCTGCCTGCCTGGATCGGCAGATGAATAAACTTTGCAAGTTTATCGGATGCCGCAATCGTTTTAACGACTTCTTCGCTGAGGTCTTTCGGGTGAGAAGTCATAAAACGAATCTTATACTTACCGTCCAAAAGCGATAATTTTTCCAAAAGATTGGCAAAAGAGACGTTTTCGTCTTTCAGATCGTTGCCGTAAGAGTTGACATTTTGTCCGAGAAGCGTAATCTCTTTATACCCTTCGTCCAGCAGTCTTTTTACATCGTCGATAACGTGCGCTTCGTCACGACTTCTCTCCCTGCCGCGAACATAGGGTACGATGCAGTACGAGCAAAAATTGTTGCATCCGTACATAATGTTTACCCATGCGTTTACGCCGCTGGTGCGATAAACCGGCACATCTTCCGGGATCGCACCTTCGCTGTCCCAAACTTCGCCGACGTACTTTTTTGTTTTCAGTTCGTCGAGATATTCGCCGAATTTATGAAGATTGTGCGTTCCGAAAATTATATTGACAAACGGGCATCTTTTTTTCAGTGCGGCTTCCGCTCCGGGCTTTTGCGTCATACAACCGCAAACTGCCACTTTGATTTCCGGGCGCGTTTCCTTGAGTTTTTTTACGATACCTAAATTGCCGAGGACATGCTCCTCCGCCGTTTCACGAACGCAACAGGTGTTGAAGACTATCACATCTGCGGTTTCCTGTGATTCGGCTTCTATGTAGCCTTTTTCTCGCAAAATTCCGGCAAGTTTTTCAGATTCGTGTACATTCATCTGACAGCCGTATGTATTTATAAAGTATTTTCCGTACATAAAGCCTCCGCGTTCCATTATACCGCGTTTCGACAAAAAAGTACAGCAATTAGGTTGGGATATATAATTTTTTATAAAATTGTGTACGATTTTATTGCAAATGATAAATACTATCGTTATGAAAAAGCGGCACAAAATATTGACTGCGATTATATGCGGACTTCTTGCGGTTATCGTCGTTTCGGTTGCGGCGGTAACAATCATAATAGAGCCGCGTGTAAAGATCAACGGTTTTGCGGAACTCGATCGGACCAGACTCGATAACGTTGCAAAAACGGTTACGATTCTGGATATCTACGACAATCCTATAGTCAATTCGATATATGACAACAACAAAATTTATACTAAAATTTCCGAATTACCGGCTTACACCCCTGCCGCCTTCGTTGCCATAGAGGATAAAAGATTCTACAATCATCACGGTGTAGATTACTTACGAGTATTATCAGCCGCTAAAAACAACATTTTTTCCAAAAGCCTGAAAGAGGGCGCGTCGACAATTTCGCAGCAACTGATTAAAAACACGCATCTGAAAAACGATAAAACTTTTTCGCGCAAGATTCAGGAAATCAGAATCGCACGCGATCTCGAACGCAACTACGATAAATCGCAAATACTCGAAATGTATCTGAATATTCTTTATTTCGGCAACAATATTTACGGTATAGGTACCGCTTCTGAAATCATGTTCGGAAAACCGGCGAACGAACTTACTCTTGCGGAAAGTGCGACTCTTGCCGGGATCATCAACAGTCCTGCCGAACTCAATCCCTACGTCCACCCGGAAAAAGCCGTAAAGCGCAGAAATCTCGTTCTTAAACGAATGAAAGAACAATCGCTGGTTACCGAAACGGATTACGAATCGGCGATAAAAGCCAACCTTATTCTCGATAAACGCTCGGTCACGACTAATCAATACGTCAACAACTGTATTGCCGAAGCGCAAAAAATCCTGATGAAAGATAAAGCGGATATTTTCGGCGAAGGTTTCGTGATAGGGACTTATTTCAACGATGATTTACAATCGTTTACCGATAATATAGTTTCGTCGATAAAAGTTGAAAACGGCGAAATCAACGTAATAATATCCGAAAACAAAAGCGGTAGTTTTATCGTAAATTCGTCGGATTCGAAGCGCGATTTAAGTAACGTGAAAAGACAGCCCGGATCCACGCTCAAACCGTTCGTTTGCTACGCACCTGCACTGGAAGCCAAAACCGTATATCCGATTACTCCGATACTTGACGAAAAGACCGTGTTTGACGGATGGATACCGTCAAATTACAACGATAAATATTACGGTTGGGTTAGCGTCGAAGATAGTTTGAGCAGGTCACTGAACATTCCTGCGGTGAAACTCATGGAAAGTAACGGTGTGGCGAATTCAAAGAACATAGCAAAGCGATTCGGTATCGAATTCGATAAAAAAGACAATTCGTTGGCGCTTGCCTTGGGAGCAATGTGCGACGGTGTGACGCTGAATACTCTCGCCGACGCATACAGAGCATTAAGCAACGGCGGCAAGTATTCGCCGGGCAGATACATCAGGTTTATTAAAGATAAAAACGGAAACTATCTTTATCGTGCAGACACTCCGGCACTAAAATATGCGATTTCCGAAGATAACGCGTATTTACTCACTAAAATGTTGCAAAAATGCGCGGAATGCGGCACGGCAAAACAAATAAAATATGCCGCATGTCATGCTGCCGCAAAAACCGGAACGGTCGGTACGAAAGACGGAAATACAGACGCGTACTGCATTGCTTATACGCCATACTATACCATCGCCGTAAGAATAGGAGCAAAAGGAAACGAACCGATAGCAAATGAATTTTCCGGCGGTACGCTGCCTGCAAAAATATGTAAAATGATTCTTAAGAAACTGAACGATAAAAGCGATTTTTTCGCACCGGAAACGGTAGTTAAACTCGATGTAGACTTGAATGAATTGAAAGTAAATCGCAAAGTGTTGCTGGCAGGCGATGAAATCGAACCCGAGGATAAATTCTCTGCTTATTTTTCCGGTGAAAATATTCCGAGAGTTTACTCCAATCCACGCACATATATAGAGAATGACAGCATTTTAGACAATTTCGATAACTTTACGATAGTTGACTAAAACGGAAAAAACTATTTGCATAAAGTCGGTACTGTAATTACCGACTTTTAGTTTGTGACCTTATGCTATCGTGATTATTTCGCTATCGCTTCGTCGATTAAAGCGTCCGTATCTTTGACTCTGGTCTCTTCGTGCTCTACTCTTTTGGACGACGGATGAGTGACGGGCGTGTCCGGAAGAAATACCGTGCAACAATCTTCATACGGCAAAATCGAAGTTTCGAATGTTCCGATTTTTCTCGAAATCTCGATAATTTCCTCTTTGTCCATACCGATAAGCGGACGGAAAATCGGCAGTTCTTTTACCATTGCATTGGTCACGTTTATACTTTCAAGCGTCTGGCTCGCAACCTGCCCGAGACTTTCTCCGTTTACTATACAATGACAATCGCGCATGAGTGCAACGCGTTCGGCGATACGCATCATAAAACGTCGAACCAGCGTTATCATATATGATGAATCGCAACTGCGATGGATCTCCTCCTGAATTTTGGTAAACGGAATACATATAAGATTGATTTCGCCGGTGTAATCAGACATTATTTTGGCAAGATCGATCACCTTTTGCTTTGCAAGTTCGCTGGTGTACGGATACGAGTGGAAATGAATTGCGTCGAGTTGCAGTCCGCGTTTTGCCATCATATATCCTGCTACGGGACTGTCGATTCCGCCGGATAGCATCAGCAAACCTTTACCGGCAGTGCCCACCGGCATACCGTTTGCGCAAAGTATTTTGTCACGATAAATAAAAGTTCCGCCGTCTTCGCGGACATCGGCATATATAATAAAGTCAGGATCAAATAAATCGACTACAAGATTCGGATATTTATCGAGCACACGTCCCCCGAGTTCGGTCGCGAGTTCTATCGAATTCATGGGGAACGTTTTGTCTGCTCTGTTGACCGTTATTCTGAATTTACCGGACGGTTTTGCAAGAGCGACTACGGCTTCGGAAATTGTATCGAGAGTACTTTCCGTCTTTTCCGCAACGGAAATCGAATGAATGCCAAAAACCTGTTTCAGTCGTTTAATAATCTCGTTTTCCGTTTCGGGACGATAAGAAGAAATAACATAACGACTTCTTTTGTATGTAAATTCATATTCTAGTCCGGTTAGTTTACGCCTTATATTAGCAATGAGTTTACCTTCAAAGAAGCGTTTGTTTTTACCCTTTAAGTGGATTTCGCCGTAGCGAATAAGAATAACTCTATCCAATTCTGCATCCTCTCAGTTTTTCGACATTAGTCTTGATAATTTCGACAGCCCTCGTTATTTCATTAGGCGTGGTTTCGGGCGACAAGCCGATGCGCAACGCGCCGTCGATCTCTTTTTGCGTTAATCCCATAGCGGAAAGAACGCGGTTTCCGCTATGCTTACTGGAACACGCGGATCCTCTTCCGATAATCACTCCATCCGCCGTACAAAGAGTCTGAACTATTTCGGCTTTTGTTCCGAGCGCGGTAAACGCAGTTATCATACCCGTATTCGGTGCGGACTCGGCAATAATACTAACATCGGGAATTGTTTTAAGTTCGTTAATCAATAAATCATGATTCTCGGCGACCGATTTGTCATCATGGTGTTCTTTATATAATCTGATTGCAACTCCTAGCGCGGCTATTCCCGCTACGTTTTCCGTCCCGGAACGTAACCCGCTCTCCTGACCGCCGCCGTAAATAAACGGGCGAATGTTTAATTTCGGAGAAATATACAACGCTCCGATGCCCTTCGGTGCTCCGACTTTGTGTCCGCTGAGCGAATACATGTCAACTCCGTTTTTCCGAACGTCGCTATCGGTCTTTAAAAAGGCTTGTACTCCGTCGGAATGAAAGACGCATCTGGGCGCGATCGATTTTGCGGTTTCTGCCAGCGATGAAATGTCGTTGATTGCACCGGTTTCATTTGAAACATGAATAATCGAAACAAGTCCGGTATTTGCATCCATCACTTCGGCAATTGCGCTCGGTGTCACTCTTCCGTCACTGTCAAGCGGAACAAAGCGCACGTCAAGTCCCGAACTTTTCATTGCTTTTGCACACTCGTAAACGCAAGCATGTTCTCCGCCGCCGACAACGATATTACCCTTTCTGTTTTTCAGTCCGCAAGTCAATGCCCAGTTGTTCG
>CAKQVV010000097.1 GCA_934277845.1 uncultured Clostridia bacterium | reverse complement strand
GGCTTAAAACGGTCGATGCGAATTTCGTTACCAACCGAGAGGCTTTCGCGTTATAGAAAGACTTTTAAGTTTTTTCAACTTTTACCTGGATGGTCGACAAAATCCGGCAGTACACAATAAAAAGCCGGCGGTTGCGGATATGCAACGCCGGCTTTCGTTTTTTAGCGGTTTATAAAACTATAAAATCGATGCGTTCAGTCGTGCCATGGCCGAAGATTACTTTTTCACGTCCATGACGGCGGCGCAACACATACAATCGGGCAGGGGATCGCCGGCGCATGCGCCGATATAGTCCTTGCCGAGCAGGTCGAAGAAGTCGCCGGAGATATTGAGTTCCGGCAGCCGTCCCACGAGTTTGCCGTTTTCCATAAGGTAAGCCATCTGCACCGGGGTGGCGAAGTGGCCGGAAGGCGTGGTGTCGCCGCCCGACGCCATCACGACGTAAATCGCCTTGCCGGGGACGAGCGCGGCGAGATCGTGGGCGGTGGGGTCGACGTAGAAGCGGTTAAAGCCGAGGCTGGGTACTCCGTCGTAAGCGGCGGCTGCCGTACCGAGGTCGGGAAGTCCGAACGTGTCGGCGGATTTTTTCGTGGTCAGCACGCCTTTGAGTACGCCGTTTTCGATAATCGTCGGGCGAAGGTCGGGAGCGACGCAGCCTTCGACGTCGAAGAAACAAACGCCCGGGTTGGTGTCGGGGTTCATGTCGTTGCGGAGCGACAGTTTGTCGGAGAACGCTTTTTGTCCCAGTTTACCGCTGAGAAGCGACGCGCCGGAAACGTACATTTCCGCGACGAAGTGCGTAAGGAAAGTGCCGAGGAGCGCGCCGGGACTGAGTATCACCGGATAACGTCCGGGTTCTATATCGGCGGGAGTAAAGAACGCGTCGTACTCGGTTTTGAATTGTTTTAGTAGCATATCTGCGTCGAAGCGCGTGCCCTCGAAAGCGAAAACCGTGTCGAACAGATTGCCCGAGCCGCGGTTTTGCGCGATCAGTTCGACGCTGACGCTGCGTCCCGAACTTACCAGGTGACGCCCCTTCGAATTGCGGTACTCGGTCTTGTTGTAGTTCAGTCCGATCTTGTTGGAGAAAGCGAACTTCGGGCATGCCTCGCCGAGGCGGTCGAGGAACGACTGCATCGTGGGGATAAGGTCGGGCACGGCAATGATTTCCTCTTCGCGAACGTCGGATACTTCCGTCGCGCCTTCGAGTTTGCAGGGGTAGGGAATACCGAAATTCAACGCCTCGACGGCTTTGTCGGTAAGTTCCTTTTCGTCGGGTGCGCCCAGACATCCCGCGATGCCTATACAGCCGTTTTCGTAAACGCGGACGGTGCCGGTGGTTTCTTCCTTTTCGCGGAAACTGTCGATTTTGCCGCCGGTGACGTTAAGCGTGACGGAGCGGCTCGTTTTAGTCAAAAATTCTTTTTCCATAATCGTTTCACCTCATTGTACGTTCATGGACGAAACACGGACGAACGGACCGCCGAAGCCGACGGGGAGTCCGGATTGTTCCATTTTGCCGCAACCGCCGGTCACGAAGGACAGCAGGTGTACGTCGTTCGTCAGTCCGTCGATAAGTCCCAGCGTTTCAAATACCGAGCCGGTCAGTACGCTGATCTGCGTCGGGCGTCCGATCTTGCCGTCTACGATTTCGTAGGCAAGCGCGGGCGCGATCGTGAAAGTGCTCATGCCGCTGCCGTGGCGGATCGTCTTTATGTAATAGCCTTTTTTGATGGGCGCGATGAGCTGATCGAAAGTCAGGTCGCCGCCCTCGATGTAGGTGGTGGTCATGCGCACGATGGGCTCGAAAGTGCAGTCGATCGCGCGGGCGTTGCCGGTGGGTTCTTCGCCGAGCACCGCCGCGGTCTGCGCGTTGTGCAGTCTGCCGGCGAGCACGCCGTTTTTGATCAGGTAATTCTTGCGCGCCCGGGTGCCTTCGTCGTCGTAGGGAACGTAGCCCGATCCCGGCTCGGTGCCGCACTCGGCGATGGACAGAATGGGGGATCCCACGATCTTGCCGAGTTTCCACTCTTCGCGCATCGATTCGTCGGAGAGCATAAAGTCAGATTCGGACTTGTGACCGAAAGACTCGTGAGCGAATACGCCTGCGGCTTCCGGGGAGAGAACGACGGGGTATTTGCCCGGCTCTACCGGTACGGAATTGCGCATGAACGCCGCTTGTTCGGCGACGGCTGCGCGGATTTCCGCGTCGATGCCTTTCAGTTCGTCAAAGCGCGTGCCGCCTTTTTGCCAGTGTCCCGAGAATTTCTTTTCGCCCTCGGTCATGCTGCACGAAAACGACAGTCCGCAGGTCTGGTAATCGTAGGTCACGTCCGCGCCGAGGCTGGAACGGAAGCGGAACACGCTGTTGCGGTCGAGATACACGCCCTGCGGCATGGTGACGCATTTGTCCTCGGAGAGAATGGGCAGGTACGACAAAAGCAACGCTTGCTTGTCGGCGAGCGGGACGTCACGCACCGAACAGTCGGCAAAATTCATTATCGTGTCGCGGTTCCGCTCGAAACGGCGGACGACGGGATCGTCGAGTATTTTTGCGTTCGGAGCGGCGGCGGAGTAGAGTCCGTCAAGCGTTTCCTGCAGTCGGCTAAGGTCGGTCACCGACGCGTAATACCACATTTTGCCGTCGTAAACGCGCAGAAAAGCGCGTTTTTCCACGCGGGTTTTCATATCTTCGAGAACGCCGTCCTTATACGAAACGGTCGTTCGGCTGCGATCCTCCGTCCGCACGTCGGCGTAAAAACCGTCTTTGAACTGAATCATATCGGTTCTCCTTTGATTTAATGCTACGATTATAGCATAAACGCATCTATATTTCAACCGTTACTGCGAAGTTTTTGAAAAACGGGAAGGTTTTGTCCGAAAATCATGAGAAAAAGCAAAGAATAACCATGTGCCGGGTAAATCGTAAAGCGGACAAACGCGTTTGTAAAAATCGCGTCTACGGGCATTTTTGCTTGACAAAAACGCCGCAAAAAAGATATACTTAAAGAAATACGAAGCGGAGAAAGGCGTGCGTCGATACTCTTTTTCGGAGTACGCGCATCGGGTTCGGACATGATAGAAGACATACTCAAAAAGATAAGAGAAACGGAAAGCGAAGCCGACGAAAAAAAGCGTGCCGCCGAAGATAAAGCGGCGGTAATTCGCGGGGAAGCCGACAACAATGCGAGAGCGTTGACGGAGAAAGCGGTTAGCGACGCGAAAGCGAACGCCGAAAACGAACTGAACGCTGCCGCGAAAGCCGCGGACGAGGCGTACGATCGCGTTCTTTCGCTTGCCGCGACCGAGTGTGAAGAACTTATCGCGAAAAACGTAAAACGCGCGGAAGAAATCGCCGCGAGACTGCTCGGGAGGGTGAAAGATGGCGATCTCTGAAATGTCGGTTTTGTCCGTACTCGCGCTGAAAAGCGAGCAGAACGGACTGCTCGACGTTTTGTCCGCGACGGGCGCGGCGCAGGTAAAAAAATGTTCGGATTACGAACTCGCGCCGCTTAAAGGCGAGGATGACGAAACGCCGGATTCGCCCGAAGATTATCTGAACTCGCTGAAATTTCTAGAATTTGCCTACGAGGAACTGGGCGATAAAAAATTGCCGCCCGTGGTCAAGGACGGTTTCGGCGTGGACATGAAAGACTTTCTCGCGTTCGGCGGAAAGAAAGACGAAGTAAGAAAGACCGTTGACGAAATTCTGTCGTTGTCGGCAAAATACGGTGCGGCAAAGGCGGAAACGGCTAAACTTGCCGAAAGCGTCGCCGCATATTCGGAATACGAGTGTCTTGAAGAAAGGTTTTCGTTCTATTCCGACACGAAAACCGCGGCTGTGTTTCTGGGCACGGTGCCGGCGGATAAAGTACAGACGATCGAGGCGGCTGCCGGCGAAATCGAATGCGCCGGCATAGAGGCGAAGGGCGGCAGCGGCTCGAAATGCGTGATCGCGGCAACGTGTCTTAAAGACGACGCGGACGAAATGAATGCGATACTGTCGAGATATGCGTTTTCCAGGTGTCCGTTTACCGATAACGCGACGGCGGCGGAAAAGATATCCGGGCTTAATGCGAAAATTGCGGAAAAGCAAGACGAAATAAAAGAAATTCTGCGTGCGGCGGTGGCTGAAAACGGCAGCACGACGGATATAAAAACCTATATAGATTATCTCGGATTCCTCGGCGAAAAGTCGGAAGCGTGCGCAGGGTGCGGCGAAACGGCGAGGACATTTTTGCTGGAAGCCTATGTCCCCACCGAAGCGACGGAACGCGTCGCAGGCGCGATAAAGGACGGACTTTCGGCGGCTTACGTCGAGTCGAAGCCCGTGCCGCGCGACGAGTTTGCGCCCACGCTGATGAAGAACAACAAGGTGATCGGCGATTTCGAGGCAGTCACGAACATGTATTCGGCACCTGCTTACGGCGCGCTGGATCCCAACGGCGTGATGGCGTTTTTCTTCTCGCTGTTCATGGGGATCATAATGGGCGACGCGGTGTACGGACTCATGATGATACTGGGTGGTTTCCTGCTGGCGTCCAAAAGCAGAAAGGGGACTTCGATTTACCGCATGGCGAGAGTTTTTGCCTACGGCGGGTTCTTTGCCGTGGGATTCGGCATCCTTTTCGACAGTTTTTCCGGTTTGTCGATATTGAGAAAAATCCCCGCTTACGCCGAGTTTTACGCGGCTTACGTCGATCCGATAGAAGCGAAAATCTCGCTGGCGGGCATTACCGTGCCCAGCATGCTGATGTGGTGTCTTGCCCTCGGTACGTTCCAGATCGCCGTTTCGCTCGTGATGAAAGCGGTGCAGTGTTTTAGACGCAGACAAGTGGTCGAAGGCATTTTTTCGGGGCTCGTGTGGGCGTTTGCTTTGCTCGGCGGGATCGTTTCGGCGTATATGTTTATTAAAGGTTACGCCGGGACGGGTTATGCGCTCTGTCCCACGATCGCGCTGTTCGGCGTCGGTATACTCACCGCCGGCATAACCGAAAAGGGCATAGGCAAAGTCACCAAAATATTCGGTTCGGCGTACGGACTTATCAACTACGCTTCGGATATTCTCAGTTATGCGCGTCTTTACGGGCTGATGCTTGCGGGCGCACAGATAGCGTCCATATTCAGCAGTTCGATTGCGGTGAACATGCTGTTTCCGAAGGGCGTAATCGGCATAATCGGCGGCGTGGCAGTAATCGTCGTCGGCAACGTTTTCAACTTGGCGATGAGCCTTCTCGGCGCGTTCATACACGATTCGAGATTGCAGTACGTCGAGTTTTTCGGCAGATTCTACGAGGGAGAGGGCGAACTTTTCACGCCGCTCGGCTCCCAAAGGGAATATTTATACGTCAAATAGTTAAACAAACGGAGGTATTACAAATGGATGGAAGAGCAATAGGCATCGCGGGTTTGGCGATCTGTATGATTCTGTGCGGCGCGGGTTCGGCGTTCGGTCTTTACAAGACCGGCGCGTCCGCAGCGGGCGTTCTTGCCGAGGACGGCAAGAAATTCAGCAAAATCATCGTCCTTTCGCTGCTGCCGGCAACGCAGGGTATTTACGGTTTCGTGCTGGCGGTCATGAACATTCCGGGTGCCGAGATCGCGCTTACCGCAGGCTGGGCGGTGTTCTGGAAGGGCGTTGCGCTGGGTGTGACGGGCTGTGCGTCCGCCGTGCTTCAGGGCGCGACCGCCGCTTCGTGCATTTACGCTATCGGCAAGAACAGCGCAGGCTCGGGCAAGTACGTTCTTTTCCCGGCGATGATCGAGTTTTACGCGATTCTCGCGCTCGTTCTCGGCATCATGATGTAACGGAAAAGCGGGTTCAAAATGTCTGAAACGATAAACAACGACATTATAGACGCGATCGTAGAAAAGTCCGGCTCGGAAATTGCGGCTATCCTCGAAAAAGCGGAAGAGTACGCGCGCGAAAGACGTTCTCTCGCCGAAGAAAACGCGGCGAAAGAAACCGAGCGGCTTGCTCGTCTTGCCGCGGATAAAGCCGAGGACGTCAAACTCAAGAGAGCGACCGCCGCGCGCATGGAACGCAACAAGATGATGCTGGCGGCAAAGCGCAAGGCGATAGACGGCGTGTACGAAAAGTTGCTTGCTTCGATGGAAAAACTGACCGACAAGGACTTTCTCGCCGTCGTCGACGCGATGGCGGGCAAGTACGGCGAGAACGGGCAGAAAGTGATTTTGTCTTTCTCTGCGCCGGTTACGGAACAGCGGGTAGCGAACCTTAAATC
>CAKQVV010000096.1 GCA_934277845.1 uncultured Clostridia bacterium | reverse complement strand
CCCGTCGTGACCGACTACGGCGTACACATTCTGTACCTGTCGCGCGTTATCCCCGCCGAGGGCATGACCGTGGGCGTCAACGACTATATTTCCTACGGCGAAAACAGCACCGTCTACGAGAAGATCGCTTCCTCTAAGCGCACTTCCAAGACCAACAACGAGTTCTCCGTATGGCAGACGCAAAGAGTCGGCTATTACAAGACCGTCGCGAAAGTCATCGAAAAGAACGAAAAGGCTTACGCCGATCTTAAAAAAACGAGCGGCACCGGCAGCACGAGCGGCAACTGATCGAATAATAAATGACAAACAGCGAAAGCGCACGAATTTACCCGTGCGCTTTTTTCGCGCTCTGAGAAAGAGAGTTTTCATAGCAGCGCGATCGCGGCCTAAAAACCGTTATCTTAACCGTTTTCGACAAAATTCGCGGGAAGAACGGCAATTGCGCCTGATTTTGCGTCCGGATCGACGGTATAATGAAGTCACGAAAATTATCGGTCGGAGGAAGAAATGAAGGAAAAGGAATGTAAAAACGCGTTTGTCGTTTCCGATAATGACGACGAGAGAGAAAAAAGTTCCGCGGCTTTGCCCGATCTTGTCGGAACGGGCGTGTTGAAGGATCTGCCGGCTTCGTTGGGACGAATCGCGCCCGAAGGAAGCAAAGTATTGTTTATCGCGCGCGACGGAAAGTCGGAGGATGCCGTACGGCAGGTCGCGGGGCACAGATATCGAATTTCCGCGGCTGTCGCGCCGGAAAAAGAAAACCGCGGTGCGGGACTTAAAGATTTTGCCCGCGAAATCAAAGCGGAAGAGGACGTAAAACTGGTTATTGCGGCGGGCGACGGAGAAATCGCCGACGTCGGCAAATTCGTTGCGGCGCGTTTCCGTTTGCCGCTGTGCGTCGTCGCGCTGTCGCCGGCAGATATAAATTACCACACGTTTGTGTCCTGTCTGACGGGCGCGGACGGAACGGACAAGTATCGCGCGGTCAAGCCGTCGCTGACGGTGTTCGACTTTTCGCTGTATCCGGAATCCGACGAACTCGCGGCGGCAGGTTTCGGCGCGGCGTGCGCGCGGCTGACGACGGCGTTCGATCTCTATGCCGGACGGCTTCTTCGCGGCGACGACGGGATCGACGAGTTCGGGTTCGCCGCAAAAGTCGTACAAAAACTGATTTCGTCGGACAAGATTACTTCGGCAAAAATCGGCGAAGCGACGGCGTCGCTTTCCGCGGCGTGCGGCAGCGATCAGCGGCTTTCGGGCGGCGGTGCGGCGAGGACCGCGGAAGTACTGGAAACGCTGAAACGCCGACACGGAGAGAAAGCAAAACTTCGCGGCGAGAACGAAATGTTGCTTGCATTGCCGATTATCCGCAGTTATGCGGCGTTTCTATCGCTGATCCCGGCGTTGCCGGTCAATGCGCCCGACGACAATTTAAGGCTGGAACTTCTCGCGAAAAAACTGGGCGCAAACCCGTTTGCGGCGGCGCGCCGAATGATGCCGCAAGCCGATTTCGACGACCTTCGGCGCAAAATCTACGTCCTCGGAGAATACCGTTCCGATTTGCTTGCGCGGTGCGTGATTATAGAAAAAACGCTCGTTTTTGCGACAAAGCGTATGAAAAGACTTTACAAAGACAAGGGATATTCTTATAATAATTACTTGACGGCGGACGAAATGCGGATTTGTTTCGCGCTTGCGTCGGAGATGCGCGGCGGCAACGTCGTGATGAAAATCATGAAGCAGGCAGGGTATCTCGAAAAGATCGCTTGCGACGCGGCGAAAATTCCGGCATAGTCCCCATAGAAAAAACAAAGGATAGTATGAAATGAACGAAAAATTGAAACGCGTCAAGTGCTTTTTGCTCGACATGGACGGCACGGTGTATCTCGGCAATCGACTTATCGACGGAGCGATCGACGCCGTAAACCGCATGAACGCGTTTTCACGCGCGATGTTTCTCACTAACAACAGTTCGGCATCTCGCACGGACTATGAGAAAAAGTTATCAAAAATGGGATTTGCCGTCACGATCGACGATATTTTCACTTCCGGCAACGCGACCGTCGAGTACCTTAATAGCCACTATGCCGGCAAAAAAATCTTCCTTTTCGGCAACGACAATCTTCGCGACGAGTTTGAAAAGGGATGCATAATTCTCGAAGAGGAAAACCCCGATCTCGCGGTAGTCGGTTTCGACACGACTTTCGATTATCACAGGCTGGAAAAGTTGTGCGATCATATCCGCCGCGGCGTGCCGTACATAACCACTCACGCGGATATAAACTGCCCGAAAGAAGGCGGAATGAAACCCGACGTCGGATCGTTTATCGCGCTCATCGAAAAATCGACGGGCATCAGTCCCTTGCTCGTTTGCGGCAAGCCCAACCGCCCGATCGGCGAGTCTGTGGAAAGACTGCTCGGGCTGCAACCCTGCGAAATCGCAATGGTGGGCGACCGCCTTTGCACCGATATGCAGTTTGCGGTCAACAACGGTTTCGTGTCCGTGCTGGTGCTCAGCGGCGAAACCACGCCCGACGATTACCGTAGATCCGGCATGAATCTCGACGTTGTGCTGGACTCCATCGCCGACTGGGACAAGTAAACCGGGAAAACCGACCGCACGCTTTGCGCCCGTGCCATATTAAAAACAACGAAATCCGCTCGGAATTACGAACGGGTTTCTGATAAAATCGCCCGTCCGGAAACGGAAAAATCCGGTTGATTTTCCGCACGCAAAAATTTTAATCTGATTTTAATGTTAGTCTAATCGGTTATTTAATAAATAGTTTTATCATTATTTACGGATAAAGGGTAGTGCGGCGCGCCGCTCGGAACCGCTACGGTTTCTACGGTGCCGCCGCTACTTGCCGTCGGTTTAACAAACTTGCCGAACCGTTTTGAAACGCCGGCTGCGATTGCGGACGCGACATCGGCGGCGAGCGCGGTCACGAAACCCAGCCGCACGGACGAAAGCGCGTCTTTCTCGCCCAGTACCGCAACGGTTGCGGTCACGGAGAAATCTCCCGCTTCGGGCAGGTCTTTCCCGGTTGCGAGTCCCGGCTTTATCCCGCCGGGAGCGGCTCGCACGAGTCCCACGTCCGACGGCTTTCCCAGACTGGAATCGACGGCGATCACCTTTTGACCTTCGTGACGGCTTTTGATAAAGTCGACGACGGCAGGCAGAGTAAGCGCGGTCACGGGAAGTGACAGCGTGCCGTAAACGAACGCGGGCAGGTTAAAGCGGCGCACCAGCATTTCGCCGACGATCGGACCGAGAGCGTCGCCGATTATCCGATCGGTGCCTATGCAAAGAACGACGGGCGGCAGAGTATCGTTTCCGAGAAATTCGTCAATGCTTCTTTGTAACGCGGTATCTTTCATCATCAACGATTATTGACCGCTTTGCGGCGTTTTAACCGCGGGCGAATACTTAAATCAAGGAGAATTCAGGTTATGAATTACGTAGACATTGCCATCATCGCCGTAATCGCGTTGTTCGCGCTTATCGGATTGTGGAAAGGTTTCGGCAAAACCTTCATCAAGTTGTTTTGCTTTGCGCTTGCGATCGCCGCAACCTGGTTTATCGCGTCCTACGCCCTGAACCGGCTGCTCGGCGTCGGGTTTGTGCGCAACCTCGCCACCGGCAGCGGTAAGATTTCGCTGTACACGCTGTACTACAATTCGCTCGGCGAAGAAGTGCTTAACGCCACCGCCGCAACAAAACTCGAAGGCGCAATGGGTATGTTTATCAACCCCATGATCGCGCGCTTTACCGCGCTCGGCGGTCCCGACGCTTATAACATAACTTACGCGCAGTTTATCGCGCTCAACCTCTCGATCAACACATTGTCCGTCGCGCTTTGTCTGGTCGTCTATGTCGTGGTACGCCTCGTGGTCGCGCTCATTGCCTGGATTCTCAAAAAGATCCTTCGCGGCGAAGTCCGCGCCTGGAGCCGTTTCGTGGGCTTTCTGTTCGGCGCGGTTCGCGGCGCGGCGGTAGTCATGGTCGCGCTCATCGTATCCACCGTCGTGTTTCCGTTCGGGTTTGCGAGCGGCTATGCCGAAACCGCGGGCAGCGGCGTAATCGGCAAGTTCGCGTGTGAATACACCTACAAAGCCTATGACGTGCTGACCTACGGCGGCACCGAAAATACCGAAAAAATCGAGCAACTGCTCGCGTCCGCAGGCGTAGAAAAAGTAACTCTCGATCAGATTAGAACCGACGCGATTGCCGATCTCGAAGCGTACAAAACCGCGAAAACTCAGGCCGCGGAATACAGCGAAACCGGCACGGAAAATCTTAATGCCTGCGTGACCAACGGTAAAGCCGCAATCAACGCCGCCGAGAACCGCGAAGGGGTGAACAGCGCGCTCGAAGCCGCAAAAGCGAATATCGACGCCGTTCTCACCAAACAGCAGGAAGAAGAACGCGACGCCGCAAAAGCCGAGAAAAAGGCTGCGCTCGACGCGCTTAAAGTCGAGAAAATCGGCGAAAAGAGCGACTGGTCGAGCGAGAGTGCGTACTCGGAAGCGAATTTCAATAAGATCAAAACGCTGCATTCCGAAGGCTATATGGCGATTGACAAAGCCCCGACCAAAGAGCGGGTAGAGGCGATTTATAACGATTATGCCGCGAGAATAAGCGCGGTACTTACCGTCAATCAGGAGAACGCGCTTGCCGCCAAAAAGGCCGAAAGTCTGACCGCGCTCGACGAGTACGTCGACAACGCGCTGAAAAGCGGCGAGTATGACACTGAAACAGTCGCGAGAATAGAGGCTGTGCGCACGAGCGGTAAAGAGGAAATAAACGGCGCTGCGAGCGAAGGTGCCGTGCAAACCGCATTAGACAACGCGAAAGCCGCGGTAGACGAAATTATCAACGCGTCCGGTACGTCCTCAGGCGGCGCGACGGTCTAGAAGAAAACAGACGTTAAGAACATTATCGAAAACGTCGGCAAATAGTTCTCGTCGTATTGTTCCGAATAATCATGTAAATAAAATCGAAGACCGTATCGGCAAACAACCCGATGCGGTTTTTTCTTGTCAATTATCGTCGCAAGCGCGCATATAAATAAAGGAACGCGGGCGACCGCGGCAAAAGCGTTTCGGAGGCGAGTATGCTTTTTGAAAAAAGACTGATAGTACTTGCGGGAGCGGGCGGAGCGAGCGGCACGATCAGGACGGTAAAGACCGACGGCGGGCTGACGGCTACGCTCAACGCTCACGGGCTTGACGGCAGCGGTTATGAACTGGCGATATTTTCCGGATCCGACTGCGAGCGTTACCCGATCCGTGGCGAAATAGCGCGGGAAAAGACCGTGCGGCTGAATCCCGCAACCCGTGTCGACGACGCGCACTTTGCGGTGTACGGAGCGGACGGCAAAGGCTTGCTTTACGGAACGCGCGTCAAAACCAGAATGAAAAGCCTGCCGGCACTGCCGAGAAAAGGAGAACGCGATGCGACGAGCGAGATTGATGCGAACAAGACTGATCAGACGGCGAAACCGTTTGAATATACAAAGACCGAAACCGTGTTCGGCGATATTTTCCCGACGGGAGAGGGCTACGCCGACAACGCCGTCGCGTCGGTGAACTACTACGCCGCGAAACCCGAAGTCAACGAACGCGGCATAAAAATCGCCTACGCCGGCGGAAAGCCGTCTGCGGCAAACGCTGTCGGCACCTCGATTTTCGACCTCGGGCGCAACTATGTCGAAAGTTTCAGGGCAAGCCGCGTAGCCGTCAGGACCGAATCGTTTTCGGCTGCACGGGCGATAAGCGATATTCAGGCGGATTACGTCCGTTCGCTTCGGTCGGCGTGCCGCGCGAGGACGGCGCAAGCCCAGTCCGTCGGGGCGGCGCCGATTTCCGATACCAAACCGCGGGTAAAGGGCAGGAAGGTCGCGTTCTACGAGCGGATAGCGGATAAAATAGACGAACTTTTTGCCGCCGGCGAACGCGACGAAACGCTGGAACGACTTTTGCCGCAAACGAAATGGGTAAGAGTGGATTACTCGGACGCAAAGCGGTTTTACGTGGGACTTGTGGGCGAGAAACCCGACTACGTTTGCTACGCGTTACCCGGTTCGTTCGACGTGCCCGCGCCCGAGTATCTCGGCGAAGCGTCGTTTTTGCCGCTCGATCACGCCGATCCCGAGGGCAAAGGCTACTGGTTGTTATACCAAAGCGCCGCCGACGGCTCGTCCGTCGCTTTTCCCCGCTGGAACGACTGAGCCCGTAACCGGCAC
>CAKQVV010000095.1 GCA_934277845.1 uncultured Clostridia bacterium | reverse complement strand
CAGTTTCACCGTATCCATGCTCGTCAACGGCGCGGATATCAAGAGCTATGCAAACTCCGGCTACGCGTTCGTGCTAGTAGGCACGGGCAACGTCGACGGCAACTCGGGCTTCTCCGTCCGCGTGAGAAGCAACGCGTTCCAGGTCAAAGTCGGCTCGACTCGTAAAGATTACAGCGCACAACTTAACAAACTTACCGGCGGCTGGCAGCGTTGGACGATTGTGTTCGATCGCTCGACCGAAGGCACCGTCAATTACGTCATCAGTTTTGACGGAGTAGAGGTCGTCAACGACAGAGTTGCTTTCACCGGTTCGCTCGACGTTAGCGGCTACAACACGCTCGGCATCGGCGCGCCCGGTTGCAATCTAGACGGCGACGGCACCGGCGGCGGTTACACCAACATGGCTATCGGTATCGACGACTTCACGCTCGTGAGCCGCGTCCTTACCGCAAAAGAAATCGCCGCGCTCGACAGCTACTACGGCGAAATCTCCGCGATTGCCGGTTGGGACGTCGACGACGTGACCGTCAAGTTCGACGAGGTAACCGCAGGCGAAGACAAGACCGTCAACCTTGGTATCGTGAAATACGCTACCGACGCGATCACGACAGGCGCGACTTTCACGGGACTTCCCGAGAACGTCACGATCACCGAAACCGCAGGCGCATACACGCTTACTATTCCTTACGAGAAACTCGGCGACCTTAAAGCGGGCGTAACCGTCACCGCAAAGATCGGCGAAATCGAGAGAACGTTTACGATCAGGTATGTTCCGCTCGACGCGCTCTATGCAAGCACCGTCAACTTCTATGAATACGAAATCGACGCAGGCGCGGCTGTGACCAGAACGGTTAAGGTCAGCGCGGACGCAGAGGGTACAGTAAGTATCGCAGGCGCAACGTTCGACAATCTCCCCGACGGCGTGACCGCAGTGGCAGGCTCGACCGCAGGCGAGTACGTACTCACCGTTCCGACGGCAAAGATCAACGAACTCGTTGCTTCTCCCGCAACCGTTTCTTACGACGGCGTAACCGCCAACGTAACTGCCGTTTACAACGCGGCAATCCTAAAAGATACCGCAGTGTACAGTAATATTGATACGGTTTCCAAAAAGGACGGCTCGAATAGCGGCGGTAAAGTGTTCGGCGGTATTGATATCGGCGCCGGTAGCTTCACCGTTGCAATGATGGCTGATAACCTCAACAAAATAGGTACCGGCGGCGGATATATATTGTTCTCGACGTGCAATACCGAAGTATACAAAGGTATTACAGTATACGCCAACGGAAGTGGCGGAAACATGGGCTTCAGATTCAGATTTGCCGGTATGAATAACGGTTTCCTCAAGATTACTTACGATATAACAAAGCATACCGACTGGACTCACCTCGCGTTCACGTTTGATCGCTCGGTTGCGGGTAGCGTCACAATTACCGCCTATGTAAACTTTAAAAAGGTAGGTTCTGTAACGCAACCGGTTACCGCAGATGAAACGTTTACTTACGGTGCCAGCCAGAATTTCGTCGTCGGTTCGGTTAACCCCGAGGCATGGGGAGACGTTACGACCACTATGACTCAAACCAACCAGTACAATCTCTCGGCTGCAGGCGTTACGATCTATCGCGGCGTCGCTCCGATTGACGCGGTCCAGACCTACTTCGACGGTTACCTTGGCGGCATGACGATTCCTGCCGACGCGGTTCAGGCGAAATTCACGTTTGCCGACGGCACTACCGCAAATTCCGTTGAGGGCAGTTCTGTGACGATGGCACTCAATGCAAATGCTACCGAAACGGTAGTGGATGGCAAGGACGGCGGCGATGATAAGGCTGTTCAGATCAACACGAAATCGGCTTACTACGACGTAAACGGCTTCGACGTTTCCACCGGTTCGTTCGCGGTATCTATGGACCTTAAAATGGACTTTTCGACCGCGTTGAATAGCAACGGATCCGGTATAGTCCTGTTCGCAACTACCGATCCTGGTGCAACGGAAGGTTTTGCCGTAAGTATTCGTCAGAACACTATTCGAGTTCAGATTAACGGAAGTGCAAAATTCCTTACCATAGACACCGATAGTTACACCGGCAAGTGGACGAATATTACCGTTACGTTCGTAAGAGCAAACGGCAAGTGCACGGTCAATGTATACGTCAACTATGCGTTTGCGGCTACCAGCGGAGCGATTGACTTTGCCGACGATAAGTCGCTTGCCAATTCCGAAAAAACAGGCTACCTCGGCATCGGCAGAGGAACCGAAATCAGCGGAATGACGGGTAGCAACTATACGGACGGCGCATTCAAGTGGTATGAAGACAACACGCACACCATTGATAACGTAACGCTTATTTCCGGTGCAATGACTGCCGAGAATATGCTTGCGCTTATGAACAACTAACTTCGCTTTGCCGACTTCTTAATCATACTTCTCGGCTTGAGTCCGTGGGTTTTCCCGCGGGCTTAAGTCGTTTAAACGGCAGAATAGGCGAGGGACAATTAAAAGGGTAATTGCTTCTCTGTTGTATGGGATTCCACGTCGCAAGACTATTGCCCTATTACTTGTGCAATAGTTTTGCTCCTCTGAATGACGGTTAAGAACGTGAACTGCACGTTAAATTTAAAAATAATAACGAAAAGCCCACGTTCTCCCTTGTCATTCAGAGCGAGGCGACACGCCGAGCGTGGAATCCCCGCCATGGAGCGGATAATAATCCTTAAAAAAGGCTCCCTTGTGTAAAGGGAGCTATCGCGCAGCGACTGAGGGATTGTTAATCGAACGCAAACTTTCCGGTTTCAACGGTAATTCAGAGCGAGGCGGCACGCCGAGCGTGGAATCCCCGCCATGGAGCGGATAATAATCCTTAAAAAAGGCTCCCTTGTGTAAAGGGAGCTGTCGCGCAGCGACTGAGGGATTGTTAATCGAACGCAAACTTTCCGGTTTCAACGGTCATTCAGAGCGAGGCGGTACGCCGAGCGTGGAATCCCCGCCATGGAGCGGATACTATCCTTATCAAAAACCGTGCCGATATACGCATTGCAAAAAACTCGTAGAGAACGCAAAATAAAGCGGTATTTGCAATCGTTAACCGTTGCATTTTTGGCGCATTCCGTGGTAAAATATCGATGTAGGAAATAAAAACAAAACTTGAACTATGACTGTTGAAACGCGTACCTTTAAATCAAGCTTCCCCCTCGGGTGAAGCCGGCGCGTAGCGACTGATGAGGGGATAATAACGTGAAGTCAGCGTGTTATTTCCAAAATATCCCGCACAAAACTCGGAGGGAACAATGAAAACCGCTATAATCGGTTGCGGAGCGATCGCCAATACACATATAGACGTAATAAAGCATCTCGGGCTTAACATTGCCGCGATTTGCGATCTCGACGAAGGGAAAGCGCAAGCATTACTCGAAAGACACGGTATCGCGGCTGCGACCTATACCGATTACGAAAAAATGTTCGACGAAGTAAAGCCGGACGTGGTACATATCTGCACGCCGCACTGGGAGCATGCAAACATGAGCATAGCCGCGCTTAATCGCGGAATAAACGTGCTTTGCGAAAAGCCCGTGTGCATAACTTTCGAACAGTACCGCGCCGTCAAAGCCGCCGAAGCGAAGAGTACGGCGGTTATGGGCGTGTGCTTTCAGAACCGCTATCTCGAAACCAACGAAAAACTGCGTTCGATAGTTGCGGACGAGGGCGCGAAAGGCATTTTTGCCGCAGTACCGTGGTCGCGCGACGAGAAGTATTACCTTTCGACAGACTGGCGCGGACGCAAAACGACCGAGGGCGGCGGCGTCATGATGAATCAGGCGATACATACGCTCGACCTTACGCTGTGGATGCTGGGCGAACCCGTTGCCGTCACCGGCACGGTGAGCAACAATCACCTGAAAGGCACGATCGACGAAGAGGATACCGCGGAAATCTATATCGAGTTTCAAAGCGGCGCGAAAGCGAATTTTTACGCGACTACCGCGTCCGTTTCCGACACGCCCGTTATCATTTCGCTCACGACCGACAAGGGACTGTACACGGCGTTCGGCAACAAGGTTTTCGACAAGGCGGGCAACACCGTCGTCGTTAACGAAAAGACTGACATAATCGCCAAGGATTACTGGGGCAACGGTCACTTGCACCTTGTCCGCGACTTTTACGACTGCGTTAAGTCCGGGCGAAAGTTCCCGATAGGCGTTACGGAAGCGTTCCGCGCGGTCAGCGTGATACTCGCGCTGTACGAAAGCCGCGGCGAAAGGATCGCGCTCGACCTTCGCAAACTGTAAAATCAATCACATAAGGAGAATAAATTATGAAAATGACGTTCAGGTGGTACGGGCTAAGCGACTCGATACCGCCGGAGTATATTCGTCAGATTCCCGGTATGACGGGCGTCGTGACCGCCGTGTACGACGTTGCGCCGGGCGGGGTGTGGAGCAACGAATCCATCGCCGCCTTAAAGAATGCTTGCGACGAAAAAGGGCTGGAAATGGAAGTGATCGAGAGTGTGCCGGTGCACGAGGACATCAAACTCGGACGCGGCAAGCGCGACGAATATATCGAGGCTTACAAGACGAATATCCGCCGCCTTGCCGCTGCCGGAGTCAAGTGTATTTGTTACAACTTCATGCCCGTTTTCGACTGGGTGCGCACCGTGCTGGGGCATGTCAACGCCGACGGTTCAGTCAGTCTTGCTTACCGTGAAGAGGATATCTTAAAACTCGATCCCGCCAACCTTTCGTTGCCCGGCTGGGACGAAAGTTACACCAAAGACGAACTTCGTTCGCTCCTCGACGCTTATTCGACCGTCACGCACGAACAACTGTTCGAGAACTATGTTTATTTCCTCAATAAATTAGTTCCCGTTCTGGATGAATGTGATGTGAACATGGCGGTTCACCCGGACGATCCGCCGTGGGACCTTTTCGGACTTCCGCGCATAGTTTCGACCGAAGCCGATCTTGACCGCCTTTTTGCCGCAGTACCGAGTAGACGCAACGGCTTGACTTTCTGCACCGGAAGCCTCGGCGCAGGCAGACCGGACCTCGTTCGCCTCGCCGCGAAGTACGCCAAAGAGGGCAGAATTTACTTTGCGCACCTTCGCAATATCAAGTACTCGGGCGAGCGCGACTTTGCCGAAACCGGACACCTGTCGTCCGGCGGATCTCTCGATATGTACGGCATAGTCAAAGCACTCGTCGACAACGGTTTCGACGGCTACGTCCGTCCCGATCACGGCAGAAACGTGTGGGGCGAGAGCGGCAAACCCGGCTACGGCTTGTACGACCGCGCAATGGGCGCGACGTATCTCAACGGCTTGTTCGAAGCCGCCGAAAAAGAACGCAAGTAAGTTTTACGAATATTTTATTAAGATAGGATAATCAAGCCGCTCATAGTCCGTGATTTCACACGTAGTTCGGCTAGGCTTTCTCCCGAGCGGGGAAGGTAAATATAAAGTCGGAATCCCCGGCACCAAACCGCTGATAACCCTTATAAAAAGCATCAACACAAAAAAATACCCGCCCGAACGCGAGCGAGTATTTTTTGCAATTTTCCCGTGCGGAACCGAACCGCGAAACGTTTTACTTTTTGATATTTTTGATACAGCCGCAAAAACGCTGACGCGCTTCCTTGACTTTCTGAGCGGGTGCCGGCTCGGTTTTGTACATGCCGCGCCTCGGCACACTCGGTCATCTTACTCGTGACGACGTTGCGAAGGTCTTTGCAGCCGATTTCGCAAAGCGCGGTGCCGTAAAGTTTAACGAGGTTTTTATGCGAGCCGAGTACGTCCGAAATAATATCGTAATCGCTGAGCTTGCACTGATCCTGCGCAAACTCGGTCGCGCGCACTTTTGCGCCGGCTTTGAGCGCGGCTTCGGTCTTTATGGGCGAAGGCTTGTTCGCGCCGGCGGATTTTTTGGCGTTCGTGCCGGTTTTTGCGGCGGTCCTGGTCGCGTTTTTCGCGGCGGTCCTGGGTTTGGTCGCACCGCGTTTAGCGGCGGCGGTCGACGGTTTTTTGTTTGCCTGCGAAGCGGTTTTCGGCTTTGCTGCGGGCTTTTTTGCGGTAGATGCGTTAGGCATTTTGTTTTCCTCCGTTATTGATTGTTGTTCAGGTAATTGAGAAGTGTCTGAAAACGCGATTTGCAGTTGTCGGCATAACTGCCCAGTTTGGTTTTCAGCACCGGATCGCTGCATTCGGAAACGTAATTGCAGCATTTCTTGTAGCAGAGTTCTTCGCTGTTTAAAAGTTCGGACAACTCTTGCAACGTTTTGGTCGTCATTTTCGATGCCATTTTGATAATATCCTCCTTGGAATTGTACTATCATTATTCGCGTATTCGCGCTTTTCTAAACATGCCGACGAAAAATTCACCGAATTATTGCCGTCGATCCGTGGGTTTCGGCGAAAAATCTTTACAAAACGCCGCAGCCGTGAT
>CAKQVV010000094.1 GCA_934277845.1 uncultured Clostridia bacterium | reverse complement strand
ATGCTGCAGATCGGCGGCACGGACGATGTGACCGAAGCGGTAAAAAAACTTAGCGGCATGACGTTAATAAAAGCGTCTTGTAAATTCCCGGACGGCGAGATCGTGCGGTTTTACGCGGGCGGCGAAAAGAAGTTCTGGATATTTTCAGGGCGCAACGATCTGACGCGTGAGAACGGAAGAATACTTGCTTTTGCCGGCGGACTTCGGTATCAGATCGCGGACACGGAAGAGGCGGACGCGCTCGCAAACGACTTGTACGAGTATTGGCTCGGGGGACAATCGAAATTCACGCTTGCAGATCTCGGTTTTGGTGAAGTAGTCGGCGGTTTGATCCGCGCGAAGTTCGCAAGTTCCGACGGAACGCGTGAAATTCCGCTGACCGAAACGACCGTATCGGAAGTAAAATCGCGGCTGGGCGAGTTATGTTTTATCCGCGAGGACGGACGAAATATCCGCGGCGAAGTCGTTAATCTCTACGCAGGTGATGAAGTTTTAAGCCTGTTTATCGGCAGAAAGCAAAACTCCGCGCAGTATCGGACATACGTCACGGGCGCGGACGGCGCGGTTTATCGCGAGTGCACGCAAAGTAATCCGACGGAATTATGGGAGTATCTGGTCGGACTTTAACGCGAATATAACGATATTCGCGTGGCACGTTATAAAATAACGATAAATCTCGTTTCATGCGAGGGATCCCACGAAACGAAGTTACGCCTCTGAATAGAGGGGCGTGACTTCGTTTCTCTGAATGACGAGGTGGCAGTCCGGCTGGCGTTTGATTTTAAATTATAACGCGAGTATTCCGTCTTTACTTTCGTTTTGTTGCAAACGGGCGAAAGTTTGGCGAAAAGCCGCCGGGAAAAAGCCGGCAGGCTTGACAAAACGATCGGCATATACTATAATTTTAATATAACGCTCGTATAATTAAACACAGTCGGTTATGCGGCGAAAAAAACTGTAATCTTCCTTAAAAAAGGGGCAAAAATAATGAGTAAATACGTTTTGTCGCTCGATCAGGGCACGACGAGTACCCGGGCAATAATATTCGATTACGACGGAAAAATCGTCGCGATGGACCAGAAGGAACTCACGCAATACTATCCGATAGCGGGTTGGGTGGAGCACGATCCGGACGAGATCTGCGACAGCGCGGTAGAGGTTATCCGCGGCGTAATGAAAAAGTCGGGTTTGACCGCTGCCGATATTGCGGCGATGGGCATTACCAACCAGCGCGAAACCGTCATCGTGTGGGATAAAGCGACGGGCGCGCCCGTATACAACGCGATAGTGTGGCAATGTCGCCGCACCGCAAACTTTATGGACAAACTGAAAGACAGCGACCGCGAACCGTTTATTTACGCAAAGACCGGGCTTACCTGCGACGCGTACTTTTCCGCGTCCAAACTCAAATGGATTCTCGATTCCGTCCCAAAAGTCCGCGCCCGCGCCGAAAACGGCGAGTTGCTGGCAGGCACCGTCGACGCGTTTTTACTGTGGAAACTCACGGGCGGCAAAGCGCACGCCACCGATTACACCAACGCCGCGCGCACGATGCTGTTCAATATTCACGAAAAGAAGTGGGACGCCGAACTGTGTTCGCTGTTCTGCGTGCCCGAAAATATCCTGCCCGAAGTTCACCCGTCCGGCTACCGCTACGGCGTCACCGAGCCGTCGCTGTTCGGCGGCGAGATTCCGATCTGCGGACTGGTCGGCGATCAGCAGAGCGCGCTTTTCGGTCAGCAGTGCTGGAAAAAAGGCGACATCAAAAACACTTACGGCACCGGCTGTTTTCTCTTGATGAACACCGGCGACGAAGCGGTTTCGTCCACCCGAGGACTTCTCACCACGCTTTCGGCGTGCGAGGACGGCAAGAACCCCGATTACGTTCTCGAAGGCAGTGTGTTCGTGGGCGGCGCGGCAGTACAATGGCTGCGCGACGGACTGAAACTCGTTGCGTCCGCGTCCGAAACCGAATCGCTTGCCCGTTCGGTCAATGATACCGGCGGCGTGTATTTCGTGCCGGCGTTCGTGGGACTGGGCGCACCGCACTGGGATCCGGCGGCGAGAGGACTGATTACCGGCATTACACGCGGCACTACGCGCGAGCACATAGTCCGCGCCACGCTGGAGGCGATCGCCTATCAGGTGTTCGACGTACTGCACGCGATGAAACGCGATCTCAAAGCCGAAGTGAACGCCATAAACGTCGACGGCGGCGCGAGCGCGAACGATTTTCTGATGCAGTTTCAGGCGGATATTTCCGCGGCGGTCGTCCGTCGTCCCGAAACGATAGAAACCACCGCTCTCGGTGCGGCGTACCTTGCGGGACTTGCCGCCGGCTACTGGAAAGACCGCGAAGAACTGGACAAGGCGGGCAAGTTTACCGTATTCCGTCCGTCCATGCCGGAGCCTAAACGGCGCGAACTTTTGCTCGGTTGGGAAGAAGCCGTCGCAAGAACGAAAGTCAGATGAGAAAAACAAGGGCAATAAACGAGATCCAACCGATTGTATCGCCGCAGAACCGACGCGGCGCATGCAGTAAAACTATTAACCTTTGACAAACGACGAAAGTTCCGGAACGTTTTTGCTCCGGAACTTTTTCGTGTAACCCTATATGTTTTTTACGCGTCAGAATCTATAAATCAAAACTTGACGTCGATATTGCGGATCGCGTTTTTGACGAGCGGGAGCGAAACGGTTTTATCGCCGAGCGTCAGGTCGTAATCGCCGTAGAAACCGTTTAAGACCGCAAGGCCGTTCTCGTCGGTAGTGACGGTCGTGTCGGTGCGCCATTCGTGATTGATCAGGCACTCGAGCGTCTTGTATGCCGGCTTTTCGGAGAGATCATAGCGAAGAAGTCCGCCGCGATAGTAGTTTTCGCCCTCGGTCATGTTGCCGGGCGCGGTGAAAGCCGCGTAACCGTCGGCAAGGTTCCAGTAGACGATCTGTTCGACGGCGGGATGAGAAAACCACAGACGGTAAAGTTTCTCGATCGTGTCGGCTTGGAGCTGCTCGTCGGCTGCCGTATCGGTGAACGCCGGCACGGTGATTTCGGTTATCTGAATGGGTTTACCCAGCCGCGCGAAGTTGTCCAGCACGCGTTTCTGCCGCTCGGGATCGTACTGACGGCGGGTGCGGGCGTAGTATTCTTCCTCGCGGTAGAACATGTGAAACTGCATGCCCACGGCGTCGATGCGCGCGCCTTTCAAAAGAGCGTTCTCGACCTGCAGGAAATAGCGGTCGATGCAGCGTCCTTCGCCTTCCCACATTTCGCTCCACTCGTTGATGCACAGTTTGTTTTCGGGGAAGAACTTTTCGGCGGTTTTAAAGCACCATTCGACGAACTCGGGCGAACGGTAAAAGTCCGTCACGCCCTTTTCCCAGTAACTTTCGTTGGTCACTTCGATAGTGGGGATCTTGTCTGCGTAACGCTCGGAAATCTCGCGCATGCGGTTCGTAAGCGCGCGTTTGACCTCGAAATCGGACTTACCGCGCAGCCATTCGGGAAAGAAGTGATCATAGCAAAGCGCGTGCTCGCGCGGTTCGATATTATGAGCCTTGCAGAACTCGATGCAGCGATCGATCGCGGGACGGCGATAAATCTTTTCCGAGTCCGCGGCGTAGCGCGTGTGCCCCCGAGTGGGTTCCAGCGCGTCCCAGTAAAAGGGCAGCGTCGCGAGATTGAACAGAGAAACGAACTTTTCCTTGTAGAGCGCGTTCTTTTCGTCGGTCGGCAGTTCGTCCAGCATAAAAATATTCGCGCCGAAGCGGAACTCGTGAGTTTTTTGTTTGAGTTTCAGCGTCGCATTTTTGACGGGCTTGCCGTCTTTGTCGCGTATGACGGCGAAAAACCTGCCCTTGCGGTTTTCCTCGATGCCGCGGTTTATCGCCTCGTCCGTTTCCGCGGTGTAGTATTCCAGCACTTTCCTGTCCATAATAAATCTCCTTGATTGCCGTGCGTTTTACGGTTGGTATGCCGTTTCGCACGGGACTGATCAAAGTATAATCGCCCTGCCGGCGTTTTTCAACCCGCGCCGCGGTCAATCCGGTGGACTATTCCGTCATAATTTCGGCGGAACATGTCAATCCCGATATATCAATGCAAAAAACCCCCGCCGTGAATCGCGGAAACCCCCTGTAAATCGCTTGCCTTATTACTTAAAAAGCAATAAAATATTAAGCGGAACAAGCCGTAAAGGCAAAAAACGCCGCGCAGAAAGAGATGAAAGATTTTTTGCCGCGGGAAGGAGTAATCATGAAAAAGTTTTTTCAGGAATTCAAAGCGTTCATAACGCGCGGCAACGTCATCGATATGGCTGTCGGCGTTATCGTCGGCGGCGCATTCACGGCGATCGTGACCGCGCTGACCAATCAGATCTTCAAGCCGCTCGTCAACTGGGCGTTGTCGGGTGCCGACGGCGGACTCGAACAAGCCGTCACCATGCTGAAAGTGGTCAAGGACGAAACCGGCGCGATCGATATGACCAAATCGATTTATATCGACTGGGGCGCGTTCATAACCGCCGTGCTTAATTTCTTTATTATCGCGTTTATTCTGTTCGCGATCGTAAAGGCGATCAACGCCGCAAGAGGCGTAGCCGAAGAGTCGGTAAGGGCGCAGTACTGCGGATACAGCCGCGACGAGTATTACCAGATGCGTTTTTCCGGCATGAATAAGAAACAAATCAAAGCCGCAGCCGCCGAGCGCGACCGTCTCGCCGCCGAGAAAGCCGCAGCGGAAGCCGAAGCCGCGGCAAACGCGCCCGTTCCCGAGACGCAGGAAGATATTTTGCGCGACATCCGCGATCTTCTTCGGGCAAACGCCGAGAAAAGCGACAAGCAGTAACGGGAACCGTATAATAGTTTTAATTAAGTCAGGAAATCGCCGCGGATATTATATGGAGTATTCACGGCGGTTTTATAAAATCGAGAACAAAAATGAAACCGGAAATGACAGAAAGAAACGTGACCACCGAGTATATCGCGCCGATAGCCGTTCCGTACTCCGAGAATACGGAAAACGCAGGCGAACTTCTTGCCGGGCATGACGGACTTCAGATCACGCTCGTCGAGCCGCGGCTCGCCCTCGTCAGAAAGGGCGGATTCGTCGTGCTGGATTTCGGCAGGGAAATCTCGGGCGGCGTTAGAATTTTAACCAAGACCTGCGGCGCGAAATTGCGGCTTCGCCTCGGGGAAAGCGTGAGCGAAACTTATTCCGACGTCGGGAGTTTCGGCTCGACCAACGACCATGCTTTGCGCGACGGCGAGTTTTTCGTACCCGATTTGTCCGATCAGGTGTTTTTCGATTCGGGATTTCGTTATCTTCGCATAGACGCGATCGAAAAAGACGCTGCGATCAAAGCGGTCGCAGCGGTGTCGAAGCGCGTCGACTACGAGCGCGTCGGCAAGTTTACGCACTCGGACGAGCGGCTCACGCGTATATTCGACGTCGCCGCCGACACCGTGACGCTGTGCATGCGTAACGGCATGCTGTGGGACGGCATCAAGCGCGACAGGCTGGTGTGGGTAGGGGACATGTATCCCGAGTTTCTGGCGGGACTTTCGCTGTACCGCGAAACGGGTTACGCGGCAAGGTGCATCGATTTCGCGCGCGAAACGACGCCGCTGCCCGGATGGATGAACACGATGCCCACCTATTCGCTGTGGTGGATAATATCGCTTTACGAGTACGTTTGCCGCACCGGCGACTTCGCCGCCGCCGAAAAAAACCTCGATTATCTCGACGAACTCGTGAAATACTACGACGGGTTCGTGACCGAAACGGGTGAAATCACCACGCCCGGAATATTCCTCGACTGGCAAAGCGTAAACACGCCCGACGAAAAGTACGGCGTCCGCGCCGTCGCCGCCGTCGCCGCCGATAAAGCCGCCGGACTTCTGACGGCGTTCGGGAAAAGCGACGTTTACGCCCGCAAAATCAAGGGAAAATTATCCCGTTATCCAGGTGCGCCTTCGGTCAAAAAACAGGCGATCGCGCTGTCGGCGCTTGCCGGGTTCGACGCGCCGACCGGGAAACTTACGGACGGCGGAGCGAGCGGCATGAGCACGTTTATGAGTTGGGCGATACTGAACGCCGCGCACGACTTCGTTTCGCCGGGGCAAGCGATGAGCATGTGCCGCGACTACTACGGTGCTATGCTAGACTTAGGCGCGACCTCGTTCTTCGAGGATTTCGACTATGACAAAATGAAAAACGCCGCGCCGCTGACGAGACTGGCAAAGGACGGAGAACAGGACGTGCACCGCGATTTCGGCGATCATTGCTACAAGGGCTATCGTCATTCGCTGTGCCACGGCTGGTCGGCGGGCGTTATAGATTACCTGTTTTCGCGCGTGCTGGGGATCAAAATCCCCGCGCTCGGCGGCGACGAAGTTGTGGTTTCGCCTTTCGTTGCCGGCGGCGACGTAAGCGGAGTTTTACCCG
>CAKQVV010000093.1 GCA_934277845.1 uncultured Clostridia bacterium | reverse complement strand
TCGGTTTTGCAAAAGACGGCGAAAGGCTCGTCGGTCAGGTTGCTAAACATCAGGCGGTCGCTAACCCCGATCGTACCGTCATTTCTATCAAGAGAGAAATGGGCACGGATCATAAAGTAAACATCGACGGCAAGCAGTATTCGCCGCAGGAACTGTCGGCAATGATTTTGTCGAAACTTAAAGCGGATGCGGAAAGCTACCTCGGAACCAAAGTTACCGAAGCAGTCATCACCGTTCCTGCGTACTTCACCGACGCACAGCGTCAGGCGACCAAGGACGCGGGACGTATCGCCGGACTCGACGTAAAGCGCATAATCAACGAACCTACCGCGGCTGCACTTGCTTACGGGCTCGATAAAACCAAAGACGCCAACCAGAAAGTCTTTATTTACGACCTTGGCGGCGGTACGTTCGATATCTCGATTCTCGAAATCGGCGACGGCGTAGTCGAAGTTCTTGCAACCGCTGGCAACAACCGTTTGGGCGGCGACGACTTCGATAAGAGAATTATGGATTACCTCGTCGATACGTTCAAAAAAGAACACAACATCGACCTCGGCAAAGACCGTATGGCTATGCAGAGATTGAAAGAGGCTGCAGAAAAGGCGAAGATCGAACTTTCTACTTTGCAGAATACCAAGATCAGTCTGCCGTTCATTTCGATGGGTGAATCCGGTCCTATCCACATGGACGTAGATCTCAGCCGTGCAAAATTCGAGGCGCTTATTGCCGATCTCGTCCAGCAAACCGTCGACCTTACCAAGCGTGCGCTTTCCGATTCCGGTTTGACCACGAGCCAGATCGACAAGGTTATTCTTGTCGGAGGCTCGACTCGTGTACCTTGCGTAGTCGACGCGGTAAGAAAGGTATCGGGGAAAGAACCGTTCAAGGGCATCAACCCGGACGAATGCGTTGCAATCGGTGCGGCAATTCAGGGCGGCGTGCTCGGCGGCGAAGTAAAGGATGTATTGCTCCTCGACGTTACGCCTCTGTCGCTCGGCATTGAAACCATGGGCGGAGTATTCACCAAACTCATTGACAGAAATACTACTATTCCTACCAAGAAGTCGCAGGTGTTCTCGACCGCCGCAGACAATCAGCCTTCCGTTGATATTCACGTTCTGCAGGGCGAACGTCCTATGGCTGCCGACAACAAAACGCTTGCTCGTTTTGAACTCAGCGGTATCGCTCCGGCGCCCAGAGGTATTCCGCAGATTGAAGTCACGTTCGATATCGACGCGAATGGTATAGTTCACGTTTATGCAAAAGATAAAGGCACCGGCAAGGAACAAAGCGTTACCATTACCGCTTCGTCCAACTTGTCCGAAGAAGATATTCAGCGCGCTATCGACGATGCTGAGAAATTTGCGGCAGAGGACAATAAGCGTAAAGAAACCGTCGATGTCAAGAACAATCTTGACGCGCTCGTGTTCCAGATCGAGAAAGTTCTTACGGAAAGCGGCGATAAGGTAGACGCTGCCGATAAGGCTCGTCTCGAAGAAGAAGTCGCCAAAGCAAAAGAAACGCTCAAAACCGACGACGTCGACAATATCAAAAAGACGTTTGAAGAATTGCAGAAACTGTCCGGTGAAGTGTTTACCAAACTTTATCAGCAGACTGCGGGCGCGGCTAACGACAATCCCGGCAACAACGGCAGTGACGGTGACAACGTGGTAGATGCGGAAGAGGTGTAATACCTCTGTCCGCAAACGGGAGAGATAATGGCTAAATCATTTTACGAAGTGCTCGGGGTGAGTAAAGATGCGAGTCAGGACGAGATAAAGTCCGCATACAGGAAACTCGCTCGTCAATATCATCCCGACCTGCACCCCGGTGACGAGGCGGCAGCGAATAAGTTCAAGGAAATTTCCGAGGCTTACGAAACATTGTCCGATCCGCAAAAACGTGCCGCTTACGACAATCCGAGTCCTTTCGGGGACTTCGGCGGCGGCAGCGGCGGATTTTCAGGATTCTCGGGTTTCTCCGGTTTCGGCGGCGGCAGCGGCAGTATTTTCGACAGCATATTCGATATGTTCGGCGGCGGCAGCGGCTCCGGGAGTAGCGGCAGAGCAGCCGAAAATTTCGGTGACGATATTACCGTGAATGTTACGCTTGCGTTTGAGGAAGCAGCATTCGGTGCACAAAAAGAGGTCACGATCACGCGTAAAGAACCTTGTAAAACCTGCAACGGAACCGGTGCGAAGGACGGCACAAAATTCAAGCAGTGTGGTACTTGCGGCGGAAGCGGACGGGTAAAGCAGGCTCAGGAAACACCGTTCGGTCGTGTCGTCAGCGAACGTGTTTGTCCCTCGTGCAGAGGTACGGGAAAGATTATAGAAGAAACCTGCCCCGATTGCGGCGGCAGAGGAATGACAAGAAAGAACGTCACGCTTAAAGTGAATATCCCGGCGGGCGTGGAAACCGGTCAGGTAATGACGGTGCGCGGCGAAGGCGAAAAAGTCGTCGGCGGCACACCCGGAAATCTGCAACTGATTATCAACGTTTTACCGCATAAAGTATTCAAGCGTTCCGGAAACGATCTTTACGTCGAGTTGCCCGTTACGTTTATTCAGGCGGCTCTCGGCGAAAAAGTCAAAGTACCGACGCTGAAAGGCACCGAACTCGAATTCGGGCTCAGCGAAGGCGTCAAGAGCGGCACGGTACTTAAACTCAAAGGTCGCGGAATTACCACTAAACGTGGTACCGGCGACATGTACGTAACAGTGGTAGTTGATCTTCCGAAGAAACTTACGAAAGATCAGAAGGCGAAAATCAAGGCTCTCGAAGCCGACCTGAAACCCGAGCAGTTTGACGAAGTAAAGGTATTCAACAAAAAAGCGTTCAAGTAGCGCGCGGACTTATTGTGAAAGACGGATCTAGTCCGAAAAAATCAAACGAACGAAACAGTCGTTTCTGAAAAGAACGGCTGTTTTTTTCGGCTTAAAACCGTGCGTTATTGTCGTTTCGTTGACTTTATATCGAAAAAATGCTACAATTGTATCGAAATAACTGCGGAGATATACTTTATGGAATGGTTACAAGTCACGGTATCCACGACGGGCGAGTGCAGCGAACTAGTAGCGATGGTGCTTTACGACGCAGGCAGTGAAGGCGTGCTCATTAAAGACGACGCGGATATACGCGAACTTATAGAAAAAAGACTCAACTGGGACTACGTTGACGAAAGTTTGCTGCGCGCGAGCGATAACAAGGCGCTCGTCAGCGGTTTTTTCCCTGTCGGTTTCGATACGACCGGCATTCAAGTCGTGCTCGACGAATTAAAGAAAAACTCCGCGTTTCCGACGGGAAGTCTGGAAGTTTCCGTGACCGGTATCGATTCGGCCGACTGGGAGAACGAATGGAGAAAATATTATTCGCCAATCGAAATCGGCAAAGTCGTAATAGTCCCTGCGTGGCAGTCCGCGCCCGACAACAGAGAAATCCCCGTGTTTATCGAACCCGGAATGGCGTTCGGTACAGGCAATCACGAAACGACGTCGGCTTGTGTGTTTCTGATGCAAAAACTCGATTTTGAAGGTAAAGTCGTGTTGGACATGGGATGCGGTAGCGGCATACTCGGCATAACCGCGGCAAAACTCGGGGCAAAGGAAGTTATGTTATCCGACATCGATCCGCAGGCGATAGAGGCTTCCGCCGCAAATATTAAACTTAATAATGTTGAAAGCAAGTGTAAAACGGTTTGCGGAGATCTCGACACCGGATCCGTCAAAGCCGATATTGTCATTGCAAACATCACCGCAGACGTGCTGATAAGATTAAAAGGTCAACTCGGCGAGGCTTTGAAATCCGGCGGTTATGCCGTAATCAGCGGTATAATCAATGCAAGGGTAAGCGAAGTGAAGGCGGCGTATTTTGACGGATTTGTCGTGATCGATGCCGTGAACCGCGGCGAATGGAATGCAATGCTTTTTAAAAAGAACGGAGAGAAAGCGTAATGCGAAAACTGTTTCTCGATAAAGTTGACAGCGATTTGATAACGCTGACAGGTGACGATCACAAGCATATAGCGTATTCGCTACGCATGCGTAAAGGCGATGAAATCACGGTATGTGCGGCTGGTGTGGACTACACGGCGATTATTCGCGAAATGACGAAGAATGCCACAGTGGCAGAAATTATCGGCAAAGTGCGTTCGACGGCGGAACCGAGTACGGATATAACGCTGTTTTTCGGCGCGCTCAAGGGCGATAAAAACGATTACGTCGTGCAAAAATGTACCGAACTCGGCGTGAAAGATTTTGTGCCGTTTATATCGGATTTCAGTGCTGTGACGCGTGAATCCGTCAAGATCGAACGTCTCGCACGCATTGCGTTGGAAGCGGCTAAACAAAGCGGACGCGGAGTCGTTCCGCCTGTTCAAAACGTTGTTGAATTTAATGATTTGTTAGATTTACTGCAAGTGTACGATACGATCGTTTTTCCTTACGAACAGGAAGAAGAATTGCCTCTCGATAAGTTTTTGGATGGTTGCGTAAAAGGAAAAACAGCAATAGTCATCGGTCCCGAGGGCGGTTTTTCAAAAACGGAAGCGGAAAAAATAAGAAACATTGCGGGCGACAGCGTTACACTGGGCGAGCGCATACTTCGTGCCGACACGGCATGCGTTTCCGTAGTTTCGGTCGTAATGTATGCGTTCGGCGAGTGGAGAAGAAACAAATGAAATTCGTCGTATTTTCGCTCGGCTGCAGAGTAAATCAATATGAGGGTCAGTCACTGATAAAAGAACTCGAAAAACGCGGATTCGAGGCGACGGACAAACTCGAAAAAGCCGATTACTACATAATAAACACCTGCTCGGTTACCGGAGAAGCGGATAGAAAGTCCCGTCAGACCGTGGCGCGCGTACTGAAACTCAATCCCGACGCAAAAGTCGCTATTTGCGGATGTAGTTCACAAAACGATCCTAAGCCATATAAAAACAAGCCTAATGTGACGATTATCGGCGGTACTAGCGGAAAAATGTCGCTTATCGATAGTATTATGTCAGACATAGTACAGGGTGATTTAGTGCATGAACCGCCCAAAAGTTATGAGGACGATCTCTACGGCGAACTCACGAAAACACGCGGATATATTAAAGTTCAGGACGGTTGCGACAATTTCTGTTCGTATTGTATCATTCCGTATTTAAGAGGCAGGAGCAGATCCAGATCGCTCGAAAGCATAGTAAAAGAGGCGAACGAGATGGCAATGAAAACTCACGAGATCGTCGTGACGGGCATCAACGTTTCCGATTACGGCTCGGACATAGGACTTACGCTCTTCGATCTCGTTCATGCGCTTTCCGCTGTGCCGGTAAGAAAACGTTTCGGTTCGCTCGAGTGTACGGTAGTGGACGAAAAGTTGCTCGAAGAAATGAAAAACGGCGACTGGTGTGATTCCGTTCATTTGTCGATGCAGAGCGGAAGCGACAGCGTTCTTCGCAGAATGAACAGAAAGTATACGGCCGAGTTTTTTATTGAAAAGTGCGATTTGATAAAACGCTGTTTTCCCGACGCAGGCATTACCACCGACGTAATAGTTGGCTTTCCGGGCGAAACCGACGAAGAATTCGAGGACACGATCCGAGTTTGCAGGCGCGTCGGTTTTGCGTGGTTACACGTCTTTCCTTACAGCGCGAGAAAAGGAACAGTTGCCGCAAAAATGAAGCAAGTCGATCCCGACATTATGACCGAGCGCGCGGCACGGCTCCGTAAAGTCAGCGAAGAACTGAAAACCGAATTTTTAACAAAGCAGATAGACAAAGTCAAAGAAGTTTACGTCGAAGAAGAGATCGACGGCTTCGGAGCGGGTTTCGCTTCGGATTATGTCAGAGTATATTCGGACGCGGTGCCCGGAACTTTCGTAAAACAAAAAATAACGTCGCTTTTCCGCGACGGAGTAAAAGGAGAAACCATACAATGAACGATTGCGTATTCTGTAAAATCGAACGCGGCGAAATCCCCTCGAAAAAGTATTACGAGGACGAACTTATGTTTATTATCGCCGACATTGAGCCGAAAGCCGAAAAACATTACCTTATGATTCCGAAAAAGCATTACAAATTGCTTGCGGACATGACGGATGAGGACGCGGCAAATCTTGCTAAATGCTTAAAGACGTTATCCGGACTCGCACCGTCGCTGGGGCTTGGCGGCGGTTATCGTCTCGTTATCAATCAGGGCGACGACGCGGGGCAAACCGTGCATCATCTGCACGTTCACGTTCTCGGCGGACAGAAAATGGACTTTCCGAAACTTTGACAGTAAGTTTTCCGCTACGCGTCGACCGAACGTTTGCCGCATAGAGTTAAATAGAAAATATATATTCGTTCAAGCGGCAAAAATCGTTGACAAACTCGTTTTGATTTGATACAATAACTAGGCTAATCAAGGTTCGGTAGAGAACAAAGGTGGTGTAAACATGTCCGCAATCAAAGTCGGCGAGAACGAGTCTTTGGAAAGCGCGCTCAAGCGTTTTAAGAGAAAGTGCCAGAAGGATAACATTATGGGCGATCTCAGAC
>CAKQVV010000092.1 GCA_934277845.1 uncultured Clostridia bacterium | reverse complement strand
CCGAATTCGGGCTGCAATTCAGCACGGAAGCTATTATGCCCCTTGCATCGGTAATGATTTTTTTTGCGGCAATGCCGCCGGGATACGTAGATGACGGATTAAAATAATCTTCACCGCAAACTTTTTCCATTACTTTAATTGCTTCGTTGTAAACTCGTGTTGTAGCGGCATTGTCAAAATAGATCATTCCTGCGTTTCCGCCTTTGTTTTCAGTAGTTTAATCGAATTGTCAAATACGCTTAACGAAACGGCTTTTTTGAGATTTGCTACAAACTCGTTGTCGAATTCCATTGTTACGAGTTTTTTTTCACCGTCATCGGACAGCATAAAATAACCTAAAAGCGTATCATCATTGCAAAAAGCATGAATTTTTTTTACGTATTTGTCAGCATAGAATTTATCGTAAGTTTCGCTTTCGACAAGACCTATCGACGAAATAGCCGAAATCGGAGTTTCGAGCATTTTTTTGCGTTTTTTCCTGTTTTCCACACGCACTATTCTGAATATGTCGCCGAGAATATAATAATCATATTCCGCGTTAAGGCGTTTCAGAAGTCGAGTAAAAACCAGGATAATACACACGGGAAAAGAAATTAAAACCAGCGATGCGAATATGCTAAGAACAACCGCCAGTATGCCTTTGTCGATCGGAATCGGTTGCCATGCTATAAGGAAATATATTTCAAAAACAAGCAAAACTATCGCAACAATCCTTATTATATTAAAAATCGTATTGCGTTTTTTGTGCTTGTCGATCGACTCGTTGATTATATTTTTTTCGTAACAGACTTCCATTTTATCTCCGTTTTATATCTGGTATTTTGCGCTGAAAGGATTCATTGTTTTGAGTACTTCGCAACGCTAATCGAAAACAAACTATCATATAAACGATGCGATGAGGAAAATTACAAGTAATCGTAAAAAATTGCATGACTATTATATCACAATTCCGCTGTAATTGAAAACGATTTTCGATTAAAATCTATAAAAACAAAGTATTTATTTCAATGTAACTATCGTCACGCCGTTATCTCCTTCACCGTACCTGCCGTATCGATACTCGGAAACTAATGGACTGGACTTTAAATATGATTGAATTCCTCTGCCGAGAGCGCCGGTACCTTTCCCGTGAACGATACGTAAAATTTTTGCTCCGTCTTCGTTGCTCATGGCAATGATAAACGGCTCGATCGCTTCGACTGCTTCGCTGACGGTCATTCCGATAACATTGATTTCTTTTTGCGTAAAACCTCCCGATTCGCCGCTTGTGAGATGCGTAGATTTATTCTGTATGGTTTTAGTTTTGGTTTTAAAAACATCCATCCTTTCCGCACGATTTTTTACGGGTTTGCCGAGGTTTGAAAACGTTACCGACGTCGTAATAAGTCCCATTCGTACCAACGCTTTACGTTTTTTTAAATCTGCGGAAACAACTGTTCCCACTGTGTTCAGATTTTTGACCGCAACTTCGACTCCGGGCTTTATTTCATTATCGTCAATCGGATCACAAAGCATTTTTGTGCCTTCATCGTTTAATCGGAACGACAAACTTTCGAGTTCCGTACGCAATTTCTTCGCTTTCAGCAATGCGGCTTCATCATTTAAACGCATTTGTTCGTTCATTTCTTCGATAATTTCGTTTGCGCGTCCAAGAGAGTTCGATACAAGTCTTTTGGTTTCGGCAGCAGCGTTTGTTCGAATTTTTTCCAACAAAGCATTAAGTTGTGTTCGCATCTTTTCCAGCTCGGCACGTTCGGCAACAATCGACTCTTTTAATGTACGCGTAGCTTCGAGTTCGGCTAATGACTGGTTTTTAATGTTTTCAGCATTTTGAAGAACCTTCTCGAATTTAACTTTCTCTTCCGAAATAGTATTTTGTGCGTAATCGATTATGCTCGCGTTGAGACCGAGTCGTTTGGCAATTTTTAGTGCGTTACTCGTACCCGGCATTCCCGTAATCAATTTGTAAGTCGGCGATAAAGTTTTTTCATCGAACTGCATGCAGGCGTTTTCGACATCCGGACAAGTCATCGCAAATTCTTTTAATTCGTCGTAGTGAGTCGTAAATACGGCGGTTGCCCCCGTGTCGACGGTATATTTTATTATTCCCACCGCAAGAGCGGTGCCTTCGGTCGGATCGGTCCCGCCGCCCACTTCATCCAAAAGCACGAGAGAATTTTTTGTCATGCGTCCGGTAATATATATAAGATTGATGACGTGGGAAGAAAAAGTACTCAACTCGTTTTCTATGCTTTGTTCGTCGCCTATATCGACAAAAATATCGTCGAATACGCAAATTTCAGCTTGAACGCAAGGCAGATACAATCCGAAATAAGCCATAAGACAAAACAGTCCCAACGTTTTTAAGCAAACGGTTTTTCCGCCGGTATTAGGTCCGGTTATCAACAGTATACGATAATCGTCCCCACATTCGATATCTATCGGAACGACCTTTTTTGCGTCGATAAGCGGATGTCGCGCGCCTGATAGTTTTACTATGGTTTTATCCGAAATTTCGGGGAAAACACCTCGGATTTTTATAGAATACTTCGCCTTACAAAATACTTCGTCAATAGTAGCACATATATTTTGGCAAATAAACGTCGCATCAGAACCTCTTGCCGCACGGTCGGATAACGCACGCAAAATTCTTTCCACTTCTGCCTGCTCTTCCGCCATAACCAATCGCAATTCATTATTAAGTTCGACTATTGCAAACGGTTCCACGAAAACCGTAGAGCCTGTAGCCGATCTGTCGTGTACCAGTCCCGGAACTTCGCCTCGACATTCGGATTTGACCGGCAAGACATATCTGCCTTCTCTCACCGTTACAAGATTATCCTGCAAATATTTCGACGAATCGTTCGCTCTGGTGTAACTTAATAATTTTTCTTTCAGTTTTGCATTTAAATTCAATATTTTTTTGCGAAGTCCGTACAGTTTATCGCTTGCCGTATCACTCATCTCAAAATCGCTGAGAATTATATCGAAAATGTCTTTTTCAAGCGATTTGTCTATTATCGCTCCGTTTACGATTTCTTTTAACAACACAATTTCGTCCGGAGTGCGGTTTATAGTTGTTTGGGCAACGCGCGCGCTTTTTAACAATCTGCCTATTTTCAACAGCTCCGACATAGACAGTGTAGAATCTTTTCTCGCTTTTTCGAGAATTTCCGTCACATCATCAAACGCGCAAACGGGATTTAGAAGCAATTTATTAAGCATAATATCCGCTTCGCGCGTAAGCAAAAGATTTCTTTCGATTTCAAATTTATCGAAAGACGGCGTAGAATTCAGTATTTCGGCAGCAGTCAACGACGAAGCGGCATATTCCGCAACAGTTTCTTTGACTTTATCAAATTCAAGTAGTGCATAAACTTTATCGTCCGGCATTTTCACCTCCGCTTAACACACTTTGTTGTATATTTCTGAAAAATTTCACTATTCGCATTAAACCGAAATCGGCAAAAAAATCAACTAACTGTCGGCAGAGAAACTAACATTATAATCAATTTCCGATCAATCCAGTTTTTTTGAAAAATATGATCCGGTAGTCGGAAACGACGGCTTTTCTGCGTTTTTCAGTGCCCATATAATCTGTCCGCGGCTTGCATGAGTCATCCCGACAAAATCAACTACCTTGCGGCGAATATTATATTTTTGACACAAGTCAAACGCGCATGTTGGGATGCAATTCAAAAGTCTGGAATAACAGAACCCTACCTTATAAAAAACTACGTCGAAATCGTTAGATTTATCTGTAATCGTTATCGGTTCGCGGTTGCAATGAAGGCAATTTCCACCGTTTAATGTTTTTTTGGGACAATGTGAAAAAGTCATTATCGGATATTTTCCGAATACATAAGCATAATTATCTCCGAAATTTTTTCCGTCATATTCGACAGACATTATTTTTCTCGCAGGGAAATCGGGATTTACAATATTCATTGCGCTCCCTAAAATGCAGTTTTTGTTTTTGCAAAGTTCCAACTCGCCGATATTGTTTATAATGACGTTATTGACGGCTTGACCGGAGAAAATATTATCAATGGTATCAATATCCTTGCTCCTGAGCATAATCGGTAAATCAAGATACACGCGTTTTCCTGTTACACTTTCTATCTTTTCGATCGTTTTAACAACATCGATATCATATTCTCCCGGCGAATAAATTGCGGCGTCATAGTTATCCGCCGAGGCAAGTAAAAAGTCGCCGTCATCGGATTTGAATACGACTTTTTCGTCGGAAAGCGAATACTTGTAATTTCCCGGACCGCCAGCGCTCGGCAATACCGATTTAATTAAAGCAAATTTTTTTTCATCGGTTTTTGCAAACGCATCTGCATATTCAATCAAAGAATTATAACAGCCTGCAGTATTATTATCAATGTGCAACAGTCCGTTTTCTACCTCGTAGCATGAAAGAATTTTATCGGTAAGAGAATCATACACGTTACGACGCAGTGCATTCAGCGCGGATTTGACGATAAATACGCCATCCGGTAAATCACAACAAAACTCCGATAACACAAACTCGGTCTCTCCGGTCTTATCGAAACAATCTTTGATCGCAGCGACATCTATCGGTGCATTTTTTGCCGATTCGACAATAAAATCCGATCGAACGGTAACCGCATTCCCTCTATCGGTCATCGCGAAAACTTCGACAGGCTGATTCAACGCGCATGAAAACGATACGGCGACAGGAATTTTCCTTGTTCTGGCATTGATTTTGTCCAGAACTTTTTTATCGGAAGTAATATGAACCGCATCACCAACTTTCACATCACCCGCAAATCCGGTTTTATATCCGTCGGCAACTATCGAGGCGCCACCGCATTCCGACCCGTTTCGGATAAATTTAATGCCGTCACCGGCATGTAACGGTGAATCGAGTTTTAGCTCCGCAGTCTTCCACTTAACCGATTTTACCACGCCTGCTTTGACGCCGATATGTCCTTGGATGTTTGGATATATAACGTTTTCGGTGGGGTTATCTAAATACGCGTGGCAACCGTTTCCGCGATTGAAAAGCATATTGAGATCGTGTCCGGAATCAGCAATGCCGGACAATAATGTTTTGTAATGTCTGACAGCTTCTCCGACATATTCGGCACGGCGCATGCGGCCTTCGATTTTAAGAGAGGTAACACCGGCGCCGATCAGATCTTTGATCCGATCGGATTGGTTAATATCCTTTGCCGATAAAAAATATCCTTCGCGGCTTCCTGCGGAATATTTTTTACGACAAAATTGCAGACATTTTCCGCGATTTCCACTAAGCCCGGTGGCAAGTGACGAAAAGTAACAATTCCCGGAAAATGCAACGCAAAGTGCGCCGTGAACAAAACACTCTATTTCAAGGTTTGTAGATTGACGGATCTCTCGTATATCTTCGATCAACGTCTCGCGCGAAAGTATTACACGCTTTGCTCCGAGCCTTTCGGCAACTATTGCGCCATAAACATTGTGAACGCCTGCCTGCGTACTTAAATGCACGATTATGTCTGGCATAGTACTATGCAAAATGCTCAAAAATGCCAAATCTTGTACGATAATTGCATCAACTTTTGCGCAAACGGCATGTTTTACCGTGATTAACGCATCTTTATACTCTTCCGGCTTTATGATTGTATTTACTGCAAGATAAACTTTTACTCCGAATAAATGACAGTAACGCACTGCTTCAATCAGTTGTTCTTGCGTAAAGTTTCCCGCCTTCGCCCTTGCGCTGAATACTGACGCGCCTAAATAGACAGCATCGGCGCCGTTAATCACGGCAGCACGTAAACTGTCCGGGTTACCCGCAGGAGCAAGTACTTCTATTCCGTTGTTTTTCTCGTCAATCAATTACCTGAGCTTTGCGCCGCAATACTTATCGAGCGATTCAATAACGGCATTCATAACTTCTTGTATTTTTGCATCAACCAAAGTTCCTTCGTCCGAACGTAATCTTATATTGAATGCAACGCTTTTTTTGCCTTTTTCTATCTGTTCGCCCGAATACACATCGAAAAGCTCGACCGATTCACAAAGATTGCCGCAAGCCGATTTTATACAATCGATAAGTTCGCCCACTGCGCGGTCTTTGTCGACGGTCACCGCGAGGTCACGATCTACCGACGGAAATTTCGGCAAGGTCTTAAACTGCACAACCGGCTTTTGTTTATCTATAAAACTACTTACGTCGATTTCGGCAACGTACACGTCCTCTCCGATTCCGTAGGTTTCGGCAACGATCGGATGAATTTTTCCGAATGCGCCGATTTTTATGTTATCAACAATTAAATCAGCCGAAATTCCGGGATGCAAATAGGTTTCAGTCGAACGCACTAATTTATAATCAATTATATAATCTTTTAATATCTCTTCGACAGCCGCTTTCAGCGTGTAAAAACTCTCGTCTTTACCCGAGTACGCAATGCATAAAGTATCGTGTTCGTCGGGAAGTTCCGTAAGCGGCAGCACGTGCGGCAAATAAGTCTTTGCAATCTCGTAAATTCTGAAATCACCGTTCTTTCTCGATCTGTTTGTATAAACTACGTTCAGCATACTTCCGACAAGCTGAGTACGCATCACGGAAAACTCTTCGCTTAGCGGATTGATGAGATTAATTG
>CAKQVV010000091.1 GCA_934277845.1 uncultured Clostridia bacterium | reverse complement strand
GTTCCCGAGTGGCCAAAGGGAGCAGACTGTAAATCTGCCAGCTCCGCTTTCGGTGGTTCGAATCCACCCCCGTCCACCAGAAAAAAGAACAACCGTAGAGGTTGTTCTTTTTTTTCTGCGATCGGCTGAGGACGACGAACAAGATTTTTCGCAAGAAAATCTTGTTCGCGAACCAACGCGCAGCGTCAGTTCAAAAAGTTGCCGTATTGCCGGCAACCGCTATCCGCTCCGTTTATTATTTGCTCATTCAACAATACCTTTCATATTAAACAAAAAAACACGCCAAGCAAACTTGTTAATACTTGGCGTGTTTTTTGGTCTACCTGAGCGGACTCGAACCGCTGATCTCGGGAGTCGGAGTCCCGTATGTTATCCAGCTGCACCACAGGTAGTAATTATGCGCAAACTCACAAAATCAAATTGTTATTTTAATAAAAACGCTACTCTGTCTTTCAAATTTTTATAATTATCGACAACGGTATAATTCAACCCGCCCGCTTTGATATGTTCGTCGTTACCGCCCGTTCCGAAATCATCGCCTATGAACATTACCTCGTCTTTTATAAGTCCGTGTTCGTTCATATATTCAGTAAGCGCACTATACTTATTAAACTGCTTTTTTACTATATCAAAGGAAGAAGAACCGCCGATAAAAACGTTGAAATCTTTGAACAGGCTGCAAACGTATTCATACATTACCGAACGTTTCTTTCTGTCCGGATCGAATGCAACTTTGTCGGAAATATCAGCTCCGCCGCCAAGAAGCGGTAAAGTCACGGCTCCTGTATCGTGAAATACAACGTTATCGCCGACGTAATCGGCGTAACCGTATTTTTCGCGGATTTTATTCATAGCCCCGATGAAATAATCCTTGTCAACCGTATAAAACTCGCTTCTTATTATTTTTAAAGTATTGCCTTCCATTACCGATTCCTGCATGCCGTAAAAACCGATAATATCGATCGGATATTCATTCATCTGACGATAAATTCTTTCGCAACCGCCGGCACCGACCATTATCAGTTTGTAACGCCGTGAAAGAGCGTCCAGAACTTCCCTGTTAAATGATTCGAGTTTGCTTCTGTGTTGTGTGAGCGTTCCGTCAAGATCAAACGCAACAAGTTTATACATACGCCCTCCGCATATCTTTTCATATATTATACAACAGATCGTCGTATAAGTCAAAGCGTTGACAACAAATTAGAAACAAAAATTAAAGATTTTGTCGAACTCACGTCAACGAAACCATTTACATAAATAATGAAACGTGCTACAATATTAAACAGAAATCATATAAAACAACTTGCTTTTAATGCAATATCATCGGTCAAAATAAGACTTTTTTTGCAATTTTATTTCAATCGTGCTTATGGTATAATGCAAACGTAAACTTGCGCCATTGCAAGGACAATAAACGGTATCAAGGAGAATATACACATGAACTTTTTAGACAACGATTTTTTGCTGGACACGCCGGTTGCGCGTAAACTTTACCACGATTATGCGGAAAACCTGCCTATCATTGATTACCACTCGCACGTCGTCCCTCAGATGATTGCCGACGACGTTAATTTTACGTCTATTACCGATCTTTGGCTGGGCGGAGATCATTATAAGTGGCGTCTTATGAGAAACTGCGGTATATCAGAAGATCTTATTACCGGCAGCGCAGATAACTACACTAAATTTGAAGCATTTGCGTCGATTATGCCGTTGCTTATCGGCAACCCCATGTACGTTTGGTGTCATCTGGAACTGAAACGTTATTTCGGTTATAACGGCACACTGAACAAACAGACTGCTCGCGAAGTGTACGAACTTTGTAACGCCAAACTCAAAACCAAAGAGTTTTCGGTGAGAAATATTATTAAGCGTTCGGGCGTCGAAGCCGTTTGCACGACCGACGATCCCGTCGACGACTTGTCTGCACACAAGACTATCGCTGCGGACAAGACGTTCAAAGTCCGCGTGCTCCCCACTTTCCGTCCGGACAAAGCATTGAATATTGTCTCACCTGCATTCAATGATTATGTAAAAACCCTTTCCGTTGTTTCCGACATAACGATAACGAATATCAACACGATGATTTCTTCACTCGTTAAAAGACTGGATTACTTCATGCAGAACGGATGCTTCATTTCCGATCACGGGTTGACAAATTATACTTACGCCGATTGCACGGAAAAAGAAGCGGACGATATTCTCATAAACCGTCTTAACGGTAAAGTCGTTGACGAAACCGAAGCCGAGAAATATATAACGTATTTACTCGTCGCACTCGGTAAAGAGTACGCGAAGCGCAATATCGTAATGCAACTTCACGTCAGTTGCCTGAGAAATCCTAACAGCGCAATGTTCAAAAAACTCGGAGCGGACACAGGATTTGACACAATAAACTCCTCTTCTGAACCACTTAAATTCGCGAAACTGCTTGACGCATTGAATAACGACAATATGCTCCCAAAAACAATAATTTACTCTCTCGATCCGAATGACAACCGTTTGCTGGAAAGCATCGTCAATGCTTTCCAGGGTGACGTCCCCGGAAAAGTACAGCACGGCAGCGCATGGTGGTTCAACGACAGCAAATTCGGCATAATCGAGCACTTTAAGGCACTTGCCGAAGACGGTGTATTCGGCAACTTTATAGGCATGCTGACCGATTCCAGAAGTTTCGTGTCATATACCCGCCACGAATATTTCCGTCGCATTATGTGCAAATTCCTGTCCGGTCAGGTCGTAAGCGGCGAATTCCCCGAAGACTACGAAGTTCTCAAAACAGTCGTCGAGAACGTTTCGTACTATAATGCAAAACGTTATTTCGGACTTTAATCAAATATAAAGAATAACCGCGAGGTGAAACTTGAACATCGATGCCAGCGTACAAAACGCACTTGATAAAAAATTAAACGTCTACTTTATCGCAACCGGCGATAAAAACATGAATATCGTCAAACGCGATATCGTGCCGGCAAATCCCGGATGCGATTGTTACTCCGTCGCAAAGGCTTATACCGCACTCGGCGTAGGCATTTGCTATGATCGCGGACTGATTTCGACAGACACAATAATAACCGATGTTCTACATAAGTATCTTCCATGTAATATAGATAAAAAATGGAACGAAGTGACCGTCGATCATCTTCTTCGCCATAGAAGCGGTATCAAAAATTGCCTGCTTGATATAGACGATCTTGACGCCTCGCAATTCGATACCGATGACTATCTGAAAATAGTGTTTTCGCAAAACGTCGAAGAAACCCCGGGAGAATATTTCAGATATACTGATGACGTTTTTTATTTACTGTCAAGAATAGTTGCCGAAGTATCGGGACAGAATCTTACCGATCTTCTCCGAAAACCGCTTATGAAAACTATGCGATTCAAAGAATTTGCGTGGAGCGTTTGCCCGCACGGCTATGCGATGGGCGGTACCGGACTGTATCTGCGGACGGAAGACATGGTGAAACTCGGCACCCTCTATCTTCGCGGTGGCGACTGGAACGGAAGTCGCATAGTATCCGAAGATTGGGTAAACATGTCCGTCGATCGTTGTTACGGTTTCGACTCGAACGAAAACGGTCTTGTGTTGAAAGGCGGCATGCGCGGGCAAATACTCGGCATCGATTTCAATAATAATATCGCTTTTGCTTATCACGGCTACGGCAAATATAAAATGACCGATTTTATAGTCGAATAAAAAAGTAACTAAATACAAAAAAGGTCGCACCGAAATAAAGTTGCGACCTTTCGTTTTTTTTTGTATAAGATAAAGCGGACGAGAATTTCGTCCGCTTTATCTTAGTATCATATAACTTTCCGGGAAACCGATCAGATCTTTTCGGTGATCTTAGCGGCTTTTCCGTAGAGGTTACGCAAATAATAAAGTTTTGCTCTTCTGACTTTACCGTGGCGAACTACCTCGATTTTGTCGATTCTGGGCGAATGAATCGGGAACGTTCTCTCGATTCCTACACCGAAAGAAACTCTGCGCACGGTGATCGTTTCGCGAACGCTGCCGTTCTTTTTTGCGATAACAATACCTTCAAACGCCTGCAAACGTTCTCTCGTACCCTCGACGACCTTGACGTACACTTTGACGCTGTCGCCCACCGCAATCGCGGGAACTTCGCTCTTCATGTACTCTTTTTCTATTGCTTCTATAATTTTACTCATGATGACTACCTCCTATTTATCAACGTGTTCATATAAACCGTATGTTTACATCGGACCACGCGAGTCAACTTTTGTATTATACATTTTTTCTCACGCTTTGGCAAGCGTTTGAATATATTTTCTTGAAAAAAATCGGTAAAACTTTTAAAACTACATATTAAGATATTCGGCACCGCTCCTGAAATCCTTTACGAAATCCAGAAATCTATCTTCCGTGATCGCCTCGCGAATACGTTTCATTAAATTTATAAGATAAGTTATATTATGCAGGCTCAACATTCTTCCGCCGAGAATCTCTTCTACATTTATAAGGTGACGAAGATATGCTTTTGTGTAATTCCTACAGCAATAACAATCGCAGTTTTCATCGAGCGGCGTAAAATCTTCTTTATATTTACCGTTACGAACTACAACTTTACCTTTGGAAGTAAATGCCGTACCGTTTCTCGCAATACGAGTCGGAAGCACGCAATCGAACATATCGATTCCGCGAAGTACGCCTTCGACAAGACAATCCGGACTGCCCACTCCCATCAGATAACGCGGCATCGTTTCCGGATAGTACGGTTGCATTTCGTCCATTATCGAATACATGGTTTCTTTCGGTTCGCCTACCGAAAGTCCGCCGATTGCAAGTCCGCATTCGGCGTAAGGCACGGTTTCTTTCAGCGATTTCAATCTCAAATCGCCGTACATGTTGCCTTGCACTATCGGGAAAAGCATCTGATCTTTTCTTTTATGATATTTTTTGCACCGATCAAGCCAGTCAAGAGTGATTCTCATTGATTTTTCGGCTTGACTATGATCGGCTCCGAATTCGCTGCAAACGTCAAATGCCATAATAATATCGGATCCGAGCGAATTCTGGATCTCCATTGATATTTCCGGTGTAATCAGGTGTTTACTGCCGTCGATATGCGAGTTGAAAGTGACGCCCTCGCCGGTTATCTTCCTTATACCGGCAAGCGAGAATACCTGAAATCCGCCGCTGTCGGTCAGAATCGGTTTGTCCCACGCCATAAATTTATGCAATCCGCCGGCTTTTTCTATGAGTTTGTGTCCCGGACGCATATACAAATGGTAAGTGTTGGAAAGTATAATCTCCGCACCGGCTTCGTTAAGTTCGGCAGGTGTAAGCGTTTTTACGGTTGCTTGCGTGCCGACCGGCATAAAAACAGGCGTTTGAATTACTCCGTGCGGAGTGGAAAACTCGCCCACTCTCGCTCCGGATTGTTTGCAAACATGTATGATTTTGTAACTGAAATTACTCATATATTCCTTTCTATTCGTTTGCGTCATCTTCTTTCGGTTTTCCGGTGATAAAACATGCATCGCCGAAACTGAAAAATCTGTATCTTTCTTTCACCGCAATTTCATACATTTTCAGCGTATTCTCTCTTCCCATAAACGCCGATACCAGCATAATCAAAGTAGATTCGGGCAAATGAAAGTTGGTTACGAGAGCATCGACGACTTTATATTTATACGGTGGGTAAATAAATATGTTTGTTTCACCGCTTTCCGCCTGTAATTTACCATTTTTGAATGCACTTTCAAGTACTCTGACAGACGTAGTACCGACGGCAATCACGCGTCTGCCTTCGACTTTCGCCGCGTTTATGGCATTTGCCGCCTGTTCGGCCACACAATAATATTCGCTGTGCATTTTATGATCAATTATATTCTCGGTTTTTACCGGTCTGAACGTTCCCAACCCGACATGCAACAATACTTCTACTATTTCAACACCCATAGCACGGATTTTATCGAGTAGTTCGGGCGTGAAATGCAATCCTGCGGTCGGCGCCGCACTCGATCCGTTCTCTTTGGCGTAAACCGTCTGATAACGTTCTTTTTCGGTAAGTTTTTCGTGAATATACGGCGGAATAGGCATTTCGCCTATTTCGGACAAAACGTCCTCAAACACATCGTCAAATATAAAGCGCACTATACGTAATCCCTCGCCTTCGTATCCGATTACTTTTGCACTAAGTTTATCCGAAAAAACGAATTCCGCACCTACCGACGCTTTTTTTGCCGGTTTTACCAATACTTCCCAATCCGTAAGATTGATCCGTTTATGCAATAAAAATTCGACTTTCGCGCCTGTCATCGCCTTTATTCCATAGATACGCGCAGGCAAAACTTTCGTATTGTTTATTACAAGCACATCGCCTTTTTTAAGATAATCGGGAAGATCGTAAAAATGTTTGTGTTCTATTATGTCCGATGAACGATCATATACCAGCAATCCGGACGAGTCGCGAGGTTCGACCGGCGTTTGCGCGATAAGTTCTTCCGGAAGATCATAGTAAAAATCATTTTTATTCATGACAACGCTCATTCCTCCGTGATCGTATCGAACATGCTGAGTTGTCTTGCCTTTGCTTCCGCAAACGGCTTTCCGAGATGTTCGTACGCGCTTTTAAGACATATTCTTCCGCGCGGCGTGCGTGCGTTATACGCCAGTTGCAACAAATACGGCTCAATAACAT
>CAKQVV010000090.1 GCA_934277845.1 uncultured Clostridia bacterium | reverse complement strand
CTTTTTATAGTGCTATTCAACATAACAAAAGACTCGAAGTTACGAAACTTCGAGTCTTTTGTCACTTGCAGATGTCCCCATTAAATTAATTGATTTTTTGTAATCCCTAATGGTGACACGCTTAAGATGTGCCTTTTATTTTTGGTGGAGCTAAGGGGATTCGAACCCCTGACCTTTTGAATGCCATTCAAACGCGCTACCAACTGCGCCATAACCCCATGTGCGATTACCGACATAGAATAACATATTTTTTTGATTTAGGCAAGCGTTTTCGGCGTAAATATTTTTGAAGCGCGCTTTAGCGTGACGATTTAACGGCGGAACGGCGTGGTTTTACCGGCTATGCCGAGATAATTATCTTTACAAGTTACGCCGCAAGGCTTGCAAAACACAGCGCGATACAGGTGATATGCACGGCGGCGAACGATACCGACAGGACGAGCGAGAAAATGTTTTTACGATCGAACGCGAGCGAAGCGAACATAATGACGGGCGAAACCGAGAAAAGAGTGAGGGTAAATGCGCTTGCCAACCCCGCATAGTAGAGAAACCAGCCCGTATAGTAAATCGCGCCGAAAGCGAAAATCAAAAACGCAGCGGGATTGAATCGGAGTTCGCGGCTGTCGAGATTGATAAGCAACGACGACGTCAGCATCGTCAGTCCGAGCAGTACGGCGGCGGGCATTGCAGGCACAAACATAGCGTTCGCCGATCGCAGAATGTCGTTCGGCGAAGGTACAAAATACCAGATGACGCCGGGTAAAATTATTGCGAGCGAAAGAATAAACCCGCAAAACTCAAATCCGAGCCTGTAATTTTTGATATTAAACATTTGGGTTGCGTCCTTATAAAACGCGAAAAGCGATATGTTTTGTCCGCGTTTTAATCGTATACGGGAATTATACGCCCGTTTGCGCGAAAACGCAACGAAAACGCGCACGAGCCGGAACCGATGCGGATATTTTTAGACGGTTTTCTCGCAGTTTTAACATTTGTAGGAATCGAGCGAACAAAATATAACTTGCGGCAATAATTCGGTTTACGCGGTTTGAACGGAAGGATACTCACATCAATTATAAAAAAACGATGAAAAACGCGTCAAAAAACTTGAAAAAAATTACAAAATACAATATAATGATATCGACAGCAAGAGATTGCCAGATATGCTATTATTAAGGATATGACGGGGGAGATTCCGACAATCGGAGTCTTGGGTTTTGCGTATGGTTTTACCGATAATCGCGAGAGCGTTTCCGCTTTCGGGAATTCACGCTTTGTATTGCCGCCTTGTCAGGTTCCCCGAAAATGATGAAACGTCTTGCTCCGCCGCGGTTTATTCCGCACGGCGTCGTTTTCGTTATTTCCCGTGAAACCCGAAAAAATCATTATTTTTAAGGAGGGCAGAAATGAAACTTTGGCTCAAAAACAAACTGCACGTCGCGTTGATTATAGCGATGTGCTTGGTCGCGGCGTTCGCGTTTGCGGCGTGCGGCGGTACCGGCGAGGACGATAAAATCACGCCTACGCCCGATCCCGCGCCCACGCCCGGACCTGCGCCGGCGGTCGTCACGATTTCGGTTGCGCCGACCACGGCGGAACTCGTCGTGGGCGAAACCGTCAGGATCGTACCGACGGTGGAAAACAGCACGGAAACCGTGACCTACAAGGTTGAACCCGCCGCCGTAGCGACCGTAGCCGCCGAAGGCACCGTCACCGCCGTTTCGGCAGGCGCGGCAACCGTCACCGCGACCGTCGCGGGCAAATCCGCAACCGCCGCAATCACGGTAGTAAACGGCTTTAACGTCAGCGAAAGCGCAAAGGCGATCACGATCTACAACGCCGACGGACTTAACATGCTCAACGCACGAGTCAACGGCGCAACCGCTGCCGATTACAGCGGCTACGTGATCAAGATCAAACGCGACATCGACATGGGCAACACCGCGTGGAAACCGCTGATGGGTTACAAACTTGCCGAGGCTGTTTTCGACGGCGAAAACCACACGATCAGGGGACTTACGATTACCGAAACGATCACCACGGAAACGAACACCGGCGGCGTAGGACTCAATAATATAGGTTTCATCTCCGGCACCTACTACATTACGATGAAAGATATTACGTTCGAGGATATCGAAGTGGAAACCAGTACGGGCAAGTATTGCGGCATCGTTGTCGGGTATATCGACGGCGTGGGGATTTTCAATAACGTAAACGTCAGAAACAGTTCGATAAAATCCGCGTCCCCCAGCGGAACCGGCGTGTATGTAGGGTATATCAACGACCACTACAACAAAAACGACATGAGAAACAAATCGAAACTCGTCGTCACCGGCGGTATGGTGGACAACGTGACGGTGGAAAGCGCCCGTTCGGCTACGTTTGCGGGCAGAATTCAGGCCGACGCCAAATTCAACGTGGAATCGGTCACGGGCGCAAACGACTGGATCGCCGTCATTACCGGAAATACCGTAAAGAACAGCACGTTCAAATGCACCACCGAACCGGGAACCGCGTTCCCCGCGCACTGGGCGACCAACTATCCGGGCGCAAGCATCGGCAACGTTCTCGACCGCGCGAACAAGACCGAGAACAACAAGTACTTCTTTAATGGCGTCGAGTACACCTACGCCGACGGTACCTACACCGAAGTAAAAGCGTGATTAAAAGCGTGACCGCGTTATAAAGTTATTAAAAAGTCGTTAAAATAACAGCCCCGTGTTTTCAGGCATGGGCGGAGAGAAAACCGGCGAACGCTTTTGCTTTCGCCGGTTTCGTATTTAAGGATAAGTATTCGCTCCATGCGGGGGATTCCACGCCGTAAACTATTCGCCCGGAACGGCAGGGCGAATAGTTTACGGCTCTGAATGACTAGGTAAGACGGAAACTGTGCGTTATAATTTAAAATTGAACGCGTAGCCTTGCTTTTTACCGCGCAATTCAGAGGTTCAAAGTATTCGCCCGGCTATTCGTGGCGAATGCTTTGAACCGTGGGATCCCCTGCATCAAGCGAATACTTATCCGTTTATTATTCTTAATATGCTTTGTGAAAATTTACTAAAAATGGCGCAAATCGTCGAAATCGCTTGACTTAAATCGCCGTTTCGGTGTTAATTTATTATATAAGCCGCGCGGAGGGCATGAGTGCGTTGCCGCGGCGGCGCACATAAGAATATCAGAAAAGGAGTTAAGCCTATGGGTTACTTTGAGAACGTGAAAAAGAACTTCGGTTTCGGCTGTATGCGCTTGCCGATGAAGGGCAGCGAAGTCGATTACGACGAGTTTTGCCGCATGATCGATTTGTTCATGGCGGAAGGATTCAACTATTTCGACACGGCGAAAGTTTATCTCGAAGGGAAGAGCGAAACCGCGCTCCGCGACTGTCTGGTTGCACGATATCCGCGCGAGTCTTACGTCTTTACGAACAAACTTTCTACGAACTGTTTTGGCTCCGAAGCGGAAGTGCGCCCGCTGCTGGAAAAGCAACTTCGCGATTGCGGACTCGGATATTTCGACTTTTACCTCATGCACGCGCAAAACAAAGAGGTGTTCGAGAAATACAAGAAGTGCCGCGCCTACGAACAGGCGATCGAGTTTAGAAAAGAAGGCAAAATCAAACACCTGGGCATGTCGTTCCACGACAGGGCGGAAATACTCGACGAAATTCTCACCGAATACCCGGCGGTGGAAGCGGTTCAGATTCAACTTAACTATGTTGATTTGGAGGATCCGGCAATACAGTCGCGGAAATGCTATGAGGTGTGCCGCAAGCACGGCAAGCCGATGATAATCATGGAGCCGGTCAAGGGCGGCGCGCTTGCAAATCTTCCGCCGGACGCGGCGAAGATTCTCGACAACCTTCACGGCGGCAGCGCGGCAAGTTATGCGGTAAGGTTTGCGGCGGGTTTCGACGGCGTGTTTATGGTACTGTCGGGTATGAGTAACCTCGAACAAATGAAAGACAATCTTTCGCACATGAAGGATTTCAAGCCGCTTGACGAGAAAGAGCGCGCGGCGGTGGACGAGGTTTGCGCGGTGTTTCGCTCGAAAAACCTGATCCCGTGTACGGCGTGCCGCTATTGCATCGACGGTTGTCCCAAGCATATCGACATACCTAACTTGTTCTCGTGCATGAACGCCAAACGGGTTTACGATAGTTGGAACGCGAATTATTACTATCATAAAGTATACACCGGGCGCAACGGCAAAGCGTCGGACTGCATAAAGTGCGGAAAGTGCGAGTATTCCTGTCCGCAGCACCTGCCGATCCGCAAACTGTTAGAGGACGTCGCCGCCGAGTTTGAAAAAGCGGACAACGAATAAAAATAAAAGGAGAAACCGACTATGATCGAAAACGTACTCACTCTTAAAAATGCGTCCGTGAAAATGAAAATCACGGTCAGAACTCTCGTTTCGCTGGGTATAATTGCGCTTGCGGTCGTCCTGCCGCAAGTCTTCCACCTCGCTATCGGCGGGGCTTCGGGCATGACGTATTTGCCCATGTACTTGCCGGTGCTGATCGGCGGGTGTTTGCTCGGTGCGTGGTGGGGCTTGGGCGTAGGCATCGCTTCGCCCGTCGTCAGTTTTCTCATCACGCTTGCGTTCGGTAGTCCCATGCCCGCGCTCGCACGCCTGCCGTTCATGGCGGCGGAACTCGCGGCGATGGCGGCGGTTACCGGCGCGTTCTCGGGCGCGATCGCGAAAAACGGCTGGATGGCGTTCCCTGCGGTGCTGCTGGCGCTCGTCGGCGGCAGACTGTTCTTCCTCGCGCTCGTGGCGATTTTTCAGTCGGTGTCGTCGCTGGGCGTGGCTATGATCCGGGCGCAGATCAAGACCGGACTTGTCGGGCTGGTGCTGTGGGCGGTCGTTGCGCCGTTTATCGTCATGGGACTGAAAAAACTCATCGTAAAGGACGAGCAAAATGACTGACCTCGAAAGAGCAAAAGCCTTATTGCCCGGGTACTCGGTCGCATTCGTAAAAGGCGAGCGCAGCCTCGTTCTGGACGGGCGGGGAGTCACACCGCTGCTCGGCGTTATCGCCGGCGGCGAGGACGTGAGCGGTGCTTCGGCTGCCGACCTTATCGTCGGAAAAGCCGCGGCGATACTTATGACGCTTTTGGGCGTGAAATCGGTTTACGGCGAAGTGATGTCCGCGGCGGGGCGCGAGTACCTGACCGCGCACGGCATAACCGCCGAATATGGTACGCTTACCGACTTTATTCGCAACCGCGACGGTAGCGGGCATTGCCCGATGGAACTCGCGGTCAAGGATATTTCCGATCCTTCCGTCGGTCTTGACGCGATAAAAGCGCGGCTCGAACAGTTGAGAAAAGAAAAGCAAAAAGGATAATTACCTGATCCATGCAGGGGATTCCACGAAACGAGCGAACGCTATCCGCGTTCGCTCGTTTCTCTGAATGACGAGGTAGGAGTTGGGTTTCTCGTTCTATTTTAAATAAAAACGCGCAGTTTCCGTTCTTAACCGTCATTCAGAGAAACAGCCGTACGAAAGCGTACGGCTGTTTCGTGGAATCCCCGACATGGAACGAGAATTATCCTTTTATTATTTTAATCCGACCTTATTCTATATTTTACTTGCGTCCGATCGCCGAAAAGTCGGGCATGCCGTACAAGGCTTCGTAATCGGAGCCGAGATAGCACGCAAACGACGAAATATTGCTTACGCCCAGCGAGCGGTAGAACCCTATTTCGCGGGTGATGCGCTGGTTGTCGGGCGCAAATTTTACGGGCGGTTTAGTCCGGTTCGAGAACAGCGAATTGTCGTACCGGGATTCGAAATTGCCGACAATCTTATCTTATCGGTATGTCGGTGATTTCGACGGAAGTGCCGTGGGATTCGAGCAGGGTTTTGAGATCGCTTGCCGCCAGCCAGACGGTGGCGGTGTTGTCGTTCGGGTGCACGCCGATAAGTCCGCTGCCCGTAAAAAAATCCGCGTCGAGAAAGACTTTGACTTCGTGCATTTCGTCGCTGAGCGCGCCGAAAGGAGAAACCGAGCCGGGTTTTACGTTGAAAATCTTCTCGAGGGCTTCGGGCGGAGCGAAGTTGAGCGGACGCGTGCCGTGAGCGCGACGGAAAGCCTTGATGTCCACGCGCTTGTCGCCCATAACGGTGACGAGATAGTATTTCTGCTTTTTGTCGTCGAGAAGAAAGAGGTTTTTCGCGTCGCGATCGGGATACGGCAACGGCACGGAGTCGAGTTCGCTCATGGAAAAAATCGCGCCGTGTTCGGTGATTTCGTGCGCTACGCCTTTTTCTTTCAAGTATTCGTAAACTTCCTGTTTATTCATATCGTTCCTCGCGGTTTTACGGCGATATTATACAATTTATCCCGATGGTTGTAAAGCGAAACGCCGCGCGGCGCGACAGGTCTTGCTGAATCCGAAAAGAAAATCGGCGAGAAATACAATCGGTTTGCGCTTGTAGTCGCGCGGAAAATATGTTATTATAATAAAAACGGCGGCAACGCAAAAAAACAACCTTTGGAGAAAACGATGAAAATTACCGTACCGGTGTATGCCGATTATGACCTGAGGGAAGAGTATCTGAACGAGTTCGAGCGCGCGGAAGTCGACAGAATTTTATTCGTGGTCGATCGTGAGTTCGACAGGGTAAAGGCGAAACGCGAAGCGGAAAAAGTAAAACGGTGTATCGACTTTTTCGGCAGTCGCG
>CAKQVV010000089.1 GCA_934277845.1 uncultured Clostridia bacterium | reverse complement strand
AATGGTATGAAAAAGTAAATACCCGCCGAAACTCTCTATTTCAACAGGTATTTTACCATAAGTCAAAAAAAATTTTTTGAAAATCTAAAAAAATTCTATAAAAATGCTTGACTTTTCAATCTATGTTCCCGCGCTTTATGTCATTTTCTGATATTTACGGCGATAATTCCGCCGATAATTCCGGCTATAGCCCCGAAAGCGAAATCGTTAAGAAGGCTTATGCCGAACTTGAATTCGCCGTTGAAAAGCGAAAATGTGACGAAAGAAAGCGCGATATACAAAATACCGACGACAAACCCGCGAATATATCCGGAATCGGGCAGGCGAAGAAATACCAGCGTAGCAAACAGAACCGACACGCCTTTAATTACCGAATTTATGATCGGTATCGTCCCTGTCGGTACGTTGAAAGTTTTTATACAAAAGGCTGCAAGTAATATAAGCGCAAGCGTAACGACGAGCGCGGCAATAAGCGCGCGTACTATTTCAAAAACATAATTTTTGACGGTTATTTCGCTCTTGTCGGAATACATAAAAAATCCTCCTCGCAATTACATTGTAATATATGAGGAGGATAGTTTTTTTAGAACGAGTTTACTTGCTTTCGGTTTCGTCGTTTGATTTTTCTTCGACTTTTTCCTCGGCAGCAACTTCTGCGGGTTTGGCTTCTTCTTTGACCGTTTCTACGGGTTTAGCCGATTTGGACATAACCTGATAAATAGCGTTAAAATCGAATACCATGGTAGACTTGCTTCCGTCAAGACCGGTTTCGAGCACGAACTCTTTATCGACGGCGTTCACGTCGTTGATGGCAACGATCTTGCCGACGATGCCGCCAACCGTCTTAACGGTGTCGCCGACAGCGATGGAATTATGAAGTTCCTGAACCTGCTTCTGTCTTTTTTTGTTCGTAATCATCGGAAGAACGATGAGCGCGACAAGCAAAAGTACAACGACAACGATCATGATAATGGATTCTTTCGTTACCGCCGCATTAAGCAAAACTAAATTTTTCATTTAACTGACTCCTTACGTTATTATATCGTTAATGATAGCACAATGAGACGATAAATGCAAGCGTTTTTCAAAGTTAACTTGTACGGCGTCTAGATTTTTTCGCCGAAAACCAGCGAATTTCTCTTTCCTTTGACATCAAACATGTCTATAATACGCTTTTCGAGCACACCGTCGCTCAATTCGCCACGCAATATTATTTCCATCGGCGCAATATCTATAAGTTCGGCTATCAATTCTCCCGCGCTTTTCGCCTTTATTTTTTTGCCGTCGGTCGTCCCTATCTCATAACATCCGGATTGTTCTCCGAGCAATATCGACTCATATCGCGGCGTAACGGTGCTGAGTAAAAATCTTATCAAAAGATCGAGCGCGTTTTCGTCGTACATAAGCGCGAAATTATCTGACGTAAGACATACAATTTCGTCCCAGCGGCGTTCTATGCCTCGCAACCGAAAATTATAAAACCCGTCTACAGAAAAACTTTCGCCGAATCGCAATTCGTCTTTGATCGCCTCCTCATCGCGATCCCGGTCGAACGCGATGAGCGTATGAATCAACGCGGCTCTTGATAATTCGCTGACCACAGACAATCTTAATTTACTTGCAAGATACCCTCGTTTCGCGTTCACGCAATAAAATTCAATCAAAAAAGTCTTCAATTCGTATTCGGCTTTTTCCGCGTTGTTAAAGCGGATATAAATACGTCTCCCGTCGTAACCGTCCGAAAACTCTATGCAATCGGACACTTTGCTCATCGAATTTTTCAGTTTTATTTCCGCCTCGTCGTTCCACCCGTAGAACGTCGGTGAGACGGTAATGTTTATTTCGTACATATATTCCTCTTCCTCATTATTGTTTTACAATCGTGCGGAAATTACGCGGAATGCACAAAATTATCATGTCGAAAAACGGTGATAATTATCGATGGACGAAATCGCCTGCCGATTCCAGACGTAAATATATAGTAAAAAAATTTCAATCTAGCGTAATTATACTTATAGCCGTATTGCAAAAACAAAGGACGGTCGGACGGAAAATTTTTTATAAAAACACGGCAAAATCTCTTGCTTTTTTATTCATTCTTTGCTAAACTATAAAGGCTGCTGACTTGGTCGGTAGTTTTCAGGGAGTTTAGCTCAGTTGGGAGAGCATCTGCCTTACAAGCAGAGGGTCACAGGTTCGAGCCCTGTAACTCCCACCACTATTTTTGTAACGTTCGTTGCTTGTCGGGCATAACTATTAAAGTATGGCACCATAGCCAAGTGGTAAGGCAGAGGCCTGCAAAGCCTTTACCCCCAGTTCGAGTCTGGGTGGTGCCTCCATACCTGCCCAAGTGGCGAAATGGCAGACGCAAAGGACTTAAAATCCTTCGGTGGCAACACCGTGCCGGTTCGAGTCCGGCCTTGGGCACCACGATAACCGCAAGGCGCGTCGGCAAAGAAAAAGAGCGTTTTCCGCTCTTTTTTCATATATCGGATTCTACTCGCTTATCGATATCAATTACATAATAATATAAGGAATAAACGAAATGGCATCATCGAAAGATTATCTGAATTTTATATTAGAACAGTTTTCATCCGAACTGAACGTAACGGCACGTCCCATGATGGGCGAATATCTACTCTACTCGGACGGCGTTTATTTTGCCGGCATATTCGACGACAGATTGCTTGTCAAACGCACCATCGGGAACGAGCAATTCGGCATGAGCGAAGAATTGCCGTATGAAAGCGCAAAAAATATGTATCTCATCGAAGATCCGGAAAACTGCGATTTACTGAAAGAGATCTGCGAAATTACCGTCAGCGATCTTAAAGCCAAACGAATTATAAAGTAGTCACTTTCCCTATAAAACAAAACCGCCTGCAAAATTACGCAAGCGGTTTTGTTTTTATCGATTTAATTAAACTTTGATGACGGCATCAACGGATAACGCGTCGGAATTTTTTTCGAGTATCGGATCGATTTCGTTCCCTATAAACTCGACTACCTGATCCTTTGCTCTGCCGGTGAAAGCATCGGCGTGCGTAATCTCGTCAAGTCTGTCCGAAACGGCGGCAAATGCCGGATCGTTTTTGATTCTTTCGAGCAAGTCGTTATCCTTGCCTTCTTCTTTTACGAGTTTAGCTGCCGCCATGGAATGTGTGCGGATCTTTTCGTGAAGATCTTGTCTGTTCCCGCCGGCTTTGACACACTCCATAAGTATGGTTTCGGTTGCCATAAACGGAAGTTCGGCGGCAATATGTTTTTTGATTACATTTTCGTAAACAACCATATTTTCGGAAACGTTGAGATAAAGATTCAAAACTCCGTCGAGAGCAAGGAACGCTTGTGCGATAGTGATTCTCTTGTTCGCGCTGTCGTCAAGAGTTCGCTCGAACCACTGCGTGGACGCCGTAACAGCCTCGTTTACGGGAAGTGAAATCACATAACGCGCCAGCCCGCACATTCTTTCGCTGCGCATAGGATTACGCTTGTATGCCATTGCGGACGAACCGATCTGGGTCTTTTCGAACGGCTCTTCCATTTCTTTCATATTCTGTAAAATACGCAGATCGTTTGCGAATTTATATGCGCTCTGCGCGATTTTAGACAGCGCACACAACACGTTATAGTCGTATTTTCTGGTATAAGTTTGTCCTGTAACACCGTAAGCAGACTTATATCCCATTTTCTTAACGATTAGTTTTTCGAGCTTTTTTACTTTCTCGCCGTCGCCGTCAAACAAACTGAGGAAACTTGCCTGCGTACCGGTCGTACCTTTGACTCCGCGAAGTCTTGTATTCTCGATAACGTGCATAAGGTCATAATAGTCAAGCATCAGATCCTGCAACCAAAGCGTTGCACGTTTGCCTACGGTAGTCAACTGCGCAGGCTGTAAATGCGTAAAACCGAGCGTCGCTACATCTTTGTATCTGAGCGCAAATTTTTTAAGTCTGTCCATCACCGCAACGAGTTTTTTGCGAACTATGTCGAGAGCCTGTCCGATCATTATGATTTCGGCGTTGTCCGTAACATAGCAACTGGTCGCGCCAAGATGGATGATCGGCATCGCGCTTTTCGCCTGCGTACCGTATGCGTGAACGTGCGCCATAACGTCGTGACGAACCTCGGCTTCTCGTTTTTCCGCAACGTCGTAATTTATATCGTCTGCGTATTTTTTCATTTCGGCGATTTGCTCGTCGGTAATATTAAGGCCGAGTTCTTTCTCGCTTTCGGCAAGAGCGATCCACAACCTTCTCCAAAGATGAAAGCGGTTATCGTCGGAAAATACAGCCGACATTTCTTGGCTTGCATAACGTGAATTAAGCGGGTTTTCGTATAAATCTCTCATGTTAGTCCTCCGTTGCCGAGGTATTCTGCGGCGTTTAAGTACATAATTTTTTCTATCGTATCACGAGCGTATCCGAGATCGGACAACGCTTTTTCAAAAGTCAGGTAGCCGTAATAATCGCGCAATTCGTCGGGAAAGTCCTCGGAACCGTATAAATCTGTTCCTATTGCGAAGTTATCGTCGCCGAACTTATCTATAAGACGAGCAACGCCGCATACGAACGACATTAATCCGCCGCCGGTAAAATCATTTATCGGCGTCAAACCTATTATACCGTTTCGCTCGATAACCGCTTTTATCTGCCGGAACGAAATATTACGTTTATGATCATGGAAGTCCGAAACGAACGTATGCGACACTATCGGGTTCTTTGCCCGTTCGATCACGTCGAAAAAACTTCGTTCGTTCAGATGCGCAAGGTCGACGGCAAGTCCGTTATCGTTTAATAAGTCGATTATCTCTCTGCCTTTGTTTGTCAGTCGACCGTCAGAATATGCGCCACCGGCAAGTCCGTTATCGTAATTCCAGGTTAATCCGCAATATACGGGATTTAACACAAGCAAATTTTCAGTCATGTCAAACCCGAAAAAGTGCATGTCTTCGACAGCAAAAAACAAATTATCGCGCCGTGGTATTCCGAAATCCGGAATACCGTCGTAATTCGTCGACCAGAACACCAGAACTATGCCTTTCTGTTCATCCGAATATTTCAATGCGATGGTTTTCGCTTCGGTCGCGGTTTTTGCCGTCAGTAAATCGTTATGTAAATCGAATATCATAAAGATTTATATGCCGGAATTGCCGCAGTAGTGATCGGGCAAAAAAATTATCTCTTGCTTGACACAAGAGATAATTAAGTTGTTATTTTACTTTACGTCGAGATTTTTAAGAAGGTCGGCAAACGGATTGTTCGAGGTGTCCTCGCTCCATTCCTTCTCGCCTTCGGCTTCGTTCTTTTCAACCTTGGCACGCGGCTTTCTTACTTTTCTTTCTTCGTTCTTGTTCTCGCCTTCGGTTGCCGCAGGCTTTTCTTCCTCGGGCAGGCAAGCCTTGATGCTGAGGTTGATCTTGCGGTTTGCCTCATCGTAGCCGAGAACCTTGACTTCCACTTCGTCGCCGACTTTGATTACATCGTTGATGTTCTTTACGAAGTTGTGAGCGACCTCGGAAACGTGAACGAGACCTTCGATATGGGGCTCGATCTCTACGAACACGCCGAACGGAACGATGCTTACGACTTTACCCTTAACGGTAGAACCGACAGGGTGCTTTTCCATGCAGGCAACGAACGGATGCGGTTGAAGCTGTTTGTAGCCCAAAGAAACTCTGTTCTTTTCTCTGTCTGCGCTGAGAACCACGAACTCGTAAGTTTCGCCGACGGTAAGGACTTCTTCAACGTTCTTGATGTGAGTCCAGGACAAATCGACGATGTGCGCGAGGCAATCGAATCCGCCGACACTGACAAACGCGCCGAACGCCGCAGTGCGCTTAACTACACCGCTGACGACCATGTTGGGCGCAATGTTCTCCCAGAAAACATCTTCTTTTGCCTTGCGTTCCGCTTCGGCGATCTTTCTGTGACTTGCAACGATTTTGTGTTTGGCATCGTCAATCTCGAGCGCGGTAACGCTGAGTTTCTGACCGACATACTTTTTAAGATCGCGAACGAATCTTTCTTCTACCTGCGAAGCCGGAATAAACACGTTGTACGTGCCGAGTTTTGCGGTAAGACCTTTCGGATTCTTCTTGTCGTCGGTGACGACTTTGTCAACGTTCACTTCGAAATTCTCACCGTTGCGAATGGTTTCGACGACTTTATCGGCTTCTTTGATTTCGTCGACTGCTTTCTTGGAAAGAAGAATGCAACCGAGTTCGTTGTCGTTCTTGCCGACCTTAACTTCGAGTTCCGTACCGGCAGGATACTCGTTGGGATCGTACGATCCGTCCATATTGACGTCGCCGGCGGGAATAAAACCGTCTTTCTTGCCGCCGATGTTGAGCCTTACGCCCTTCTCGTCCGCGGAAATAACAGTGCCTTTTACGCGTTTACCCTCTTTGTGGTTAACGAACGTCTTTTCGACTTCTGCAAGAAATTCTGCGTTCTGAACGTCTGCAAACTTTTCACTCATGTACTCTTTTACCTCCGTAATCAGCGCATCCGGCGCTGACGCACCTGCTATTATACCTACAATATCTTCGGTGCTGAAATTTATTTGGTCTACATCGTCCTTGCAAGCAATTCCGTAACTGCGACACTCGGGCGACGACGCAAGTGCTACCAACTTTCGTGTATTGGAACTTGACTTGCTGCCGACGACAAGTATTTTATCGCAAATCCGCGACAATTTCCTCGCT
>CAKQVV010000088.1 GCA_934277845.1 uncultured Clostridia bacterium | reverse complement strand
GGAAGAAAGTCAGGTTTATGCCGACGCTTTAACCGAGGCAAAAAGCGGGAATATCCCACGGAAACGCGGAAAGTTACAAGAACAAGTGATTGCTTTAACGGCAAACAACGCCGATCTTTCAAAGCGGCTTACGAAATCTATGGACGAAACGCTCGAATATGCCAGAAAAGCAGAAACTTTGCAAAAGGAAAAGGATAACAATTTCCATTATACAAACGTCGGCAAAGAACTTGCAAGAACAAATCCGACGGAATATCGGCGTATAGTCCACGGAAAGCCGAAAACAATCGGAAGTTTTTTCGATTCCGTTCTTTCGCTCTTTACACCCGACGTCGTTCGGCAAGTCCCGCGTTTACAGCAAATAGAAGCGGAAATCGAAGAAGAACGCAAAAAGCAAGAAAAACAAGGCAAAAGCACTAATCAAAAGTAAAATTTAAGGCGGCTTTACTCTCTGTTCACATAAAAGAGCTTGACTCTGAACGCAGAAATCGGTAAAATATAATCGTCGTATTGATACGATAATATATTTACGGAAGGTTAAGAAATGAAACCGAGAAGCGAAAGAGATAAAAGATACGAAGAAAAGCATAAAAACGAGAGAAAAGCCAAAAACGTGGTATGGGGAACGAGTATGCCGAGAGAAACGGCGGAAGAAATAGACGCATTTTTGAAGAAACACGGGTATACGAAAGTTAAACTCATTGAAGAAGGATATAAGTCGCTGTTGGAGCAGGCGGGAGAGATAAATACCGACCTTGCGAAGATAATGGACGGCTACGACGATTTCTTCGATTTTGAGTTGCGCAAATTCGAGGAAGAGAAAAACAATAATAAAACGTAACAAAAACTAAAATATCGAACAGGAGGATTTTTGTGTTTATGGAGAGAGAACATAGTATCCATCCGGAGAGAGAACATAGTATCCGCACAATAAAGTTAAGGAGATTTGGAGCAGAAACAATATAACTATGTACACGAGATAGACGGCGCGGAGTATGTCGTTGTCGTAAAAGAACGGGAAAATGCAAGAGAAACGCTGATAAACAAGATAAAAAGCGTGCTTATCAAGGACTTGTCCGTTGAGGCGCGTTCGGAAGGAGAAACCTTATGAACGCAAAATTAACGGAAAAAAATAAAAGAAAATTTAACGGAGGTGAAGAAATAACCGCCTTGTATGCAAGGTTAAGTTGCGACGACGACCTGCAAGGCGACAGCAACAGTATCGTAAATCAAAAAGCCATACTCGAAAAGTATGCGAAAGAACACGGATATGACAGGTTCAGATTTTATGCCGACGACGGCTATTCGGGAACGAATTTTAACCGTCCCGATTTTCAACGGATGATTAAAGACGTGGAAAGCGGCGAAGTAAAAAGAATCATCGTCAAGGATATGTCCCGTTTCGGCAGAGATTATCTGAAAGTCGGCTATTACACGGAAGTGTATTTCGTCGAAAAGAACGTGCATTTCATAGCGATAAACGACGGTGTAGACAACCACAGCGAAACGGACAGCGATTTTACGCCTTTTCGGAATATCATCAACGAATGGTACGCGAAAGATACGTCGAAGAAAGTACGAGCCGTTCTGAAAGCCAAAGGCAATTCGGGAAAACATCTTACCAATTGTCCGCCGTATGGTTATTACAAAGAAGGCGACGACAAGCAGAAATGGTATGTAGACGAACAAGCGGCAAAGGTAGTCAAAGAGGTTTATTCGCTTTGCATAAAAGGTTTCGGACCGACGCAGATAGCGAGAATGCTCACCGAGCGCGGCACAGACTCGCCTATCGTATGGAAGAAAAAGCACGGCGTGAAGTATCAACTCGAAAAGTTTGATAAGCCGACCGAGTGGTCAACGCATTCGGTTACGCAGATTTTATCCAATCCGACGTATTTAGGGCATACCGTGAATTTTCGCACGAGAAAGAAGTCGTATAAGACAAAAACCGTAATTCATACGGACGAAAGCGAATGGGTAACGTTTGAGAACACGCACGAAGCGATAATAGACCGAGAAACCTATGACACGGTGCAAAGGCTGAGAGAAGCAAAGCGCAGACCTACGAGGATGGGCGAAATGAGCGTGTTTTCAGGAATGCTGTTTTGTTCTGACTGCGGAAAGCGGCTGTATCTCAATCGTTGCAACGTTCATAGGAGTTACACGAAAGACGTCTTTGTGTGTGCCACTTACCGAAAAGGATCGGCGGGACGCAGAGGCTGTACGTCGCACTCGATAACGCTCGAAGCGATAGAGAAAATCGTACTTACGGACTTACAACGCGTTCTTTCTATGGCAAAGGAAAACGAAAAAGAATTTGCGGAACTGTTGCGGGCAAGTAAAAGTAAGGAAACAAAGCGAGATTTATCTTCTAAAACAAAAGAGTACGAAGAAGCGGAAAAGCGGATAGCAACGCTCGACCGCATTATACAGAGTTTATATGAAGATAAGGTTTGCGGAAACCTTACGGAAGAAAGATTTAAGAAAATGACGGAAGCCTACGAAGCCGAACAGGCAACGCTGACCGAACGGGTGAAAGTTTTAAGACGGGAACTCGTTACGGCTAAAGAAGAAACGGAAGGCGTGGACAAGTTTTTGCGGATAGTACGAAAGTACACGGAAATAGCCGAACTGACGCCCGAAACGGTACGGGAGTTTATAGACCGAATCATCGTTCACGAAGCGGAAAAGACGAACGGCAAGAAACGTCAGATTGTAGAAATTTATTATAACTGCGTGGGCGTGATACCTAACCCCGCGTGAAGAGTTTTCGGGTATAACGGGCGGTACGAAATCAACCGCACCGCCCATTCTATTCACTCACTTCCCTATGGAACATAAAGGAACGAATTGACGAGTATCGGTTAATTCGTGCAAAAAGTTAATAATCATGAAAAATTAAAACGCGTCGAGGGCAATTTTCCCGGTGCGTTTTAATATAGTCCGGGCGGCAATCAGTGCAGAAAACCCTACCGCGAAAACGAAAAAACCGATTGAAAAAACGCGGCGGAAGTAATAGAATGTTCCCGAAGAATATGCGCACGGGATAAAGCCGCCCTGCGCGCAACCGGTAAAGCAAAAAGGAGAGTATAAAAAATGCTAATCGACGCGCTATGGTTAAATTACGAAACGGGCGAGCCGAAAGGTCCGTTTGACCGCTACGGCAATCCCGCGCCGTACTTCCGCAAGGCGTTTGCGCTCAAAGACAAGCCGAAAAAAGCCGTGCTTAAAATAGGCGCGATGGGCGTTGTCAAGGCGTACCTGAACGGCGAGGCGGTCGCAAACGATTATATGACGCCGGGCTTTGCCGACTACCGCAAGCGTTTGCCGATCTACGAGTTCGACGTGACGGACAAACTGGGCGTAAAGAACGCGATCGGTCTGGTCGCGGGCGACGGCTGGGCGGTGGGAAACATGGGCAACGACATGTACCGCTGTAACTACTGCGACCGCATTTTCGTCATGGCGGAACTGTGCGTAGAGTACGCCGACGGCACGAGTGAAAAGATATACACCGACGACAGTTGGCTGGCGACCACCGGCGAGATCCTGCGCACCGACAACTACATGGGCGAAGTGATCGATCACCGCCTCGACCTCGGCGATTTTTCCGCGGCCGTTTATGACGATTCGGCTTGGAAAACCGTGGCTGCGATTGCCGCCGACGACAGGTTCCGGAGCGACAAAAGCAAGCGCAACTATATGCAATACGTCGACCGCGACTGCGCGCGTCACCGCTTCAATTTCAACCGTAAAGCGGAACTTGCCCGCGAGCCGATCGTAACCGTCAAACACCGCCTTACACCGATCGATTCGTACAAGGACAAAAACGGCAATACCGTCTATGATTTCGGTCAGAACATGGTAGGGGTGGTATCGGCGAGTATCACGGCGAAATCGGGCACGCGGCTGACGTTCCGTTACGGCGAAATGCTGCGCGCGGACGGCACGGTGTATACCGAGAACCTGCGCAAAGCCGAAGCAACCGATACTTATATTTCCGCCGGCGGCGAAAAAGAGAAATTCCGCCCGCTGTTCACGTTCCACGGTTTCCGCTATATGGAGATCGCGACCACGGGCGAGGCGAAAGTCGAGGACGTCGTGGGCGAAGCGATGTACACCGATCTCAAAAAGACGGGTGAGTTTACCTGCTCGGACGAAGTGGTGAACAAACTCTACAAAAACGTCGTGTGGGGACAGCGCGGCAACTTCCTCAGCGTGCCTACCGACTGCCCGCAGCGCGACGAGCGACTCGGCTGGACGGGCGACGCGCAGATTTTCGTGGGCAGCGCGATGTACAATATGGACTGCAAGGCGTTCTACGAGAAATACATGTGCGACCTTCGCGACTCGCAGTTCGGCAACGGCGCGGTAGGCGGCGTCGCTCCGCACGTTCCGCACTTCGACTACACCGAAGAATGCGATCGTCTTTCCGCGGGTTGGGCGGACGCAATGACCGTTATTCCTTACGAACACTATGTCATGTACGGCGACAAACGTTCGCTTTACGACAATATCGGCGCGATGAAAGCGTTTGTGCGTTTTTGCCGCGAAACTTCCGTCGGGCTTATCCGTCCCGAGGGCGACAACTACGGCGACTGGCTGAACGTTAATTCCGAAACGGACAAGGCGGTGCTGAACACGCTGTACTTTGCACACTCGGCATGCCTTACCGCCCGCGCATGCCGTATTTTAGGCGACGGGGAAGAAGGTGAGTTTACCGCGCTGTACGAGGACATCGGGCGCGCGTTCCGTGCGGCGTTCGTGGGCGAGAACAACATGATAAAGAGCGACACGCAAACGGCGTATCTGCTGGCTTATTCGTTCGGCGTGATGACGAAAGAGGAGATCCGCGATCACCTCGTCCGCAAGATTCACGAAGCGAACGATCACCTCGTCACCGGCTTTCTCGGCGTGAAATTCCTGTTGCCCGTGCTGTGCGAGATCGGCGAGAGCGAACTTTGCTACAAGATCCTTACAAACCGTACTTACCCGGGCTGGGGTTACAGCGTCGTCAACGGCGCGACCACGATTTGGGAGCGGTGGAACAGCTATACCGCGGAACACGGCTTCGGCGACGTGAGCATGAATTCGTTCAATCACTATTCGCTCGGCTCGTGCTGCGAGTGGATGTTCAGGTTCTGCCTCGGCATTTCGCCGATCGAGTCCGATCCCGGGTTCGGAAAAGTCCTCGTCCGGCCGTTCGTCGATTTTTCGGGTAAAATCACGTCCGCGGCTGGCAGTTACGAGTGTGCCTGCGGCAAAATCACGGTAAAGTGGCAAGTAACGGGCGATACCGCTCGCTACGAGATCGGAATTCCCGCCGGAGTTACTCCGGTTTACGACTTTTCGGCGTACAAATCGGCGACAAACGACGGCAACGCATGGATTTTGACGCGAAAACAAACGGCAATTTAAATTGACCTATCTTGAAAAATATTGCACTTTTGTCAAATTGTACATATTTTTCGTCTTATTTGTACAACGGAAATTGTTGCTATCGGGAGTTAATAGTGATATATTATAAGTGTTCCGGGGACGGCATGACTGCCGGGCAGATACTCTCCGGATATCCGAATTTTGCTTCTTCATACTCCTTAAATACTCTGTCCGTGCGGCGTGAAACTCGCTTGTGCGGTCAGGGAGCAAGTTTCCCGCGTACTCGCGGCGTAATAAAACCCGAACGGCAATCCGTTCGGGTTTTTGCATGTAAGAGTAAGGGAATAAGGTTGATTATCCGCTTCATGGGGGGGATTCCGCGAAAATGCTTGCGCATTTTCTCTGAATGACGGAGCGGACGGAAAGTGTGCGTTTGATTTTGACTATTGTTTAACAGTTTGTATATTTGTTTTCAGCAGGGGATCCTCACGCGCTCGGGTTCCCTCGCGCTCTGAATGACGGGGGAACAGTCAGACTTCCAGTTCGATTTTTTCGCTATGACGGGTAATACGAAAATTGCGCGTTAATTTTTTATCATACCTTTTTATAAGGATAAATAAAACGAAACCTTTACGTTTACCTCGCCATTCAGAGGAGCAAAAGTCGAAACTTAAAATAAAACGTATAGTTTAACTGCTACCTCGTCATTCAGAGGAGCAACGGCATTGTTTTAAGTAAAAAAAACAATGCCGTTGCGACGTGGAATCCCCCTCAATAAGAACGTTTTTGACCTTTTTATAAGGTGGGATTATTCGCTCCATGAGGGGGGATTCAGAGAAAATGCCTGCGCATTTTCTCTGAATGACGAGGTAGGACGGGAAGGAAACGTTATGATTTTTAATAAAACTTTATACTAGCCTTCCCCGCTCGGGGCGCGACGCGTTAAGCGAACAGTCCGGTGGACTGTTTGTAGCCAAAGCGGGGAGCAATTTATAATTGCGACCTGGGCAGTGTTTTGCCGAGAGCAAAGCGATAGGCAAAACGGATGAGGGGAAATAGAATAAAGTTCGTTTTTATCGTTTTGTAAACTTAATACGCAGACTTCTCGTTTTTTATCCCCTCATCAGTCGCTGCGCGCCAGCTTCCCCCAAGGGGGGGGAAGCCTAGATTTTCGGCGGTCACGCGGTGCACTTTCTATACCATTTTCCCGACCTTAAAAGCGTTGCGGGAGTCCGAGGACACAGTCGCAAGTGTCCCCGGCGACTTTTTTGATACTTTTTTCTTCGATTGAAAAAAGTATGGCTTTCACTTGCTTACACAAGCAAAAGCCATACC
>CAKQVV010000087.1 GCA_934277845.1 uncultured Clostridia bacterium | reverse complement strand
ATGGTAAGCGGCGACGGCGATACTTTGAACTCGTTGGACGAGATAATGTCTTTGAGCGCAACCGTATAAATCTGATCGTTAGGAAGTTCAATGCCCACCGCTCTTTTACCGGGAATAGGCGATTCGATACGGATCTGACCTTTGCATGCGAGGTTATAACGAATATCGGGCGCAAGATTTTCTATCTTCTTGACAGACATTCCCGGCGGCATATCGAGTTCATACCTGGTAATTGCGGGGCCAACGGTGACGCCGTTTACTTTTGCCGGAACGCCGAGTTCTTCAAGCGCGTTTTCGAGTATTGCAATTTTGTTTTGCGTATCACCCTCGCTGGTTTCCGGATGCGTGGATTCGGTAACAAGCAAATCAATCGGAGGCGCAATATATTTAGTACGCTTTTTCGGTTTAGGTCTTTCGGTGGTCACCGATGCTCCGGCTGCGGCACGTCTTGCAACGGTATCAATATCGATTTGTCCGCTGATCGTGCCGTTTTTGTTCATTTTATTATCGAGTGCAACGACTCTTTCTTCAAAAGATTTGCGCTCTGGTTCGGCCGGTACGGGAGCGGGACGAGTTTTATCCGGTATTTGCGTATAATATCCGGTAGTATCGTCCGGGTTAGAGTAAGTTTTTTCGCTGCGATCCTCGACTTCGTCTACAATATTGAACGAAGAAGTATTAGTCTCGAATTTTTTGGAAAGTTCGTTTTCGTCTTCCTGTTCCTCTTGTTGCTCGACTGACGATTGTATAATATCCGCAGATTCGTCATTTTCGTTGTCGCCCGTTCCATCGCTTTCACCTTCGCACATTTCGTTTTCGTCAATGTGTTCTTCCTCGGTAACTGCAATTGCAATATCGTCGTGAGTTTCGACAACGTCTTCAGGTTCTTCACCTGTTATATTTTCGGCAACGTCTTCGGCAGGCTCATCCGAATCATGAGTTTCCGCCTCGGTTTCAAATTCAATTGATTCGTTTTCGAGAGAATCGACGAGATTATCGTTGTCACCGTAAGAATTGACTTGTTCGGCGGCAATATCGAAAGGAGATCTTTCTTCTTCACAAGCAATCTGTTCCGGTTCCGATTCGTACTCTTCTTCATGGTCTACGGACGTATACGGCTCGTGATAAACAGGCTGCTCAGGCTCGGGTTCCGACTGGTAAGCAACAGAATAAGTATCGTTTTTCTCGTTGACGGCAGGTTCATCCTCTTCATACGAAACCTGATATGCGTAGCGCGTGGTTCCGCTTTGCTCGTCGTGTTTTTCTTCGACGGGCGAAGTTTGTCTCGGCTGTTCGGACGCGGTCATGGCGGCAGTCGGTTCGCCGGCAGGTTCGTCGTAGCCGAAATCAACCACAGGGGGCTTTTCTCCGCTGACGTACATATCGCCGTTGATAATCGGGCCCGGCGCACAACCGGACTTATCGACATTATATGTTGCAGATTGTTCACTACCGAACGCAGATGAAGAATAAACCGCGTTTTGAGTCGTTTTCGTATTTTCCGCCGCTCTTGCCGCAGCTGCTTTTTCGGCAGCGTCGAGTGCGGACGGACGCTCGGGCATAATCCTTTCGTTCTTAAGACTCTCCGACACAACGTCGCCATTGATGATCGGCCCGCCGCCGTAATTGATTTCGACAGGTTTCTCCGGCAAAACGGGTGCAGATTGTATTACGCGAGACGATGTAGCAGGCTTTGATTCCGCTCCCGGAGTACTGTCATGCACGTCGGGAGCGGCAACGACTTTTCTCGGCTGATTATAGGCAGCCATCCACGATTCGGGATCTCCGAACAAAATTTCGTGCGCACGCTTTCTGTTGTACTCTTCGTCGGTAAGATTCGTAGCTTCGGCTTTGCCGTGAGCAACCTTTTGATCTATAACAGACTCTTCCTTTTCGTCGACAAGATCATCGAAACTCCCCGAATGCAAGAAATCTCTTTCCTTTTTATAAATAGTACCTACGAATAAACCGCCGTTACTTCTCGAATCGCCGTAAGAATGATCGTCGGATCCGAACGTAGAGTTGCTTCCGCCGTAAACGAACGGATTGCTTTTCTTTGCCGCCGAATACTTACGTTTGTCTACCGACTTTTTGCCGGCGGCAGTATGCGAATACAGCCCGGTGATAAAAAACAACGCAACGAGAGCCGAACGCGCAAGTATAATATACGAGAAGACAACGCGGACAAGCACGTAAAGACCGTAATTGATAACGCCGAAAGCCACGCCGCCAACCGTATTTTTGTTATCCCAAACGTTCGCAATAAACGCCGAGAAACCGTCGCCGAGATATTTTGTCGAAGAAATGAGGTTTGCGATAAGTATCACGATAACGGCAAGCACGGCTATCCATGCGGCGGTACCTGCGGAAACGGAAAGTTTCTTCTTTTGCGTTTTGACAATGCCTAAAATCAGCACGAAAAGCAATATCGGGTAAATTGAATATCCCAGAAGTCCCAACGAAACGTTGTAAACCGCAGTGCCGATGCTACCCAAAATCAATCCGCGCGTAACCGTGCAGAGCAATAAAAACGCCGAAACAATGATAAGAATAACGCCCGCAGCTTGTCTGTTTGCCGAGTCGCGCTCTTCCTTTTTCCTTTCAGAGTATCTTTTTTGAGCCAAAGTAACTTACCTCGCTGTTGTTCTGTCCGAAGTCCGCATCCCGGCATCATAGTCGATTGCGGCAAGCGTCGGAACAAGTAATAACCATGACACAGTGCCGACGCTTATTTTCAAACCGTGGTTTGAAAAACATTTATACTTATACATTATAACACATACGTTCGTTTCTTTCAATCGATTTACCGATATCTGCAATTAAAATTTTATTAAAAAACCGCCCGAACATAAATCACGTTTATCGGCACCGAAGCCGCGCGTATTTTATGCTATTCAAGCGGTTTAACTATACTAGTCTTTTCTTTCTGGCAATTCGTACCCTTTCTTTTTCGAAAGTCCGTTTTGCCTGTCGAAGTTCTCTTTATTTTTTGCGTAATAAATATCGAACATTTCCTGCGCGGTCATTCCTACGTTTACGCTCATTCCCACCAAAAAATGCAGAATATCGACTATTTCTTCTTTAATTGCCTTATAATCGAGCTCCTTGGGATTCTTCCACCACTTGAAATTGACTTCACATAAAAGTTCGCTGATTTCACTGATCATCGCGAGGCATTTTTTTTGTACCCACTCCTCGTCCGAGAATCTGAGATCGCGTTTTTCGGCGATATAACGATCAAGCGTCCCCTGCATTTCAAAAATCGTATCCAGTTTATCCATAATTCTCTCCTTGGTTATGCGCTTATGTTTTAATTATATCAAAAAATTTTCAGTAAGTCAACGTTTACGGCTTTACCGACGTAAGCCGCGCTCATTTTCGAGTAATCCAGATATTGCGACGCAAAATCGTCTACTTGCATCTTCGTGATCGCGTCGATTGCCGAAATCCTTTGATCAACGTCATACGGCTTACCGGTAAGCAACAACTGTTTACCGCACGCCGACATGATAGACTGAACGCTTTCACTCGCAAATACAAGCGCGGATTTTAACTGTACTTTCGTGCGTTCGAGTTCTTCGTCCGTAATGCCGTTCTTTTTCAGTCCGTCGATTTCGGTCTTTACCGCTTCAAGCGTCTTTTCGGTGTTTTGTTTACTTATATTGAGATAAATATTGAACGTGCCGGTGCTTTTATAACCGCTCGGCGAGGAAAATACGCTGTATGCAAGTCCTTTTTGTTCGCGGACGGACTGGAACAATCTCGAACTCATACCGCCGCCGAGAATAACGTTGAGAGCCGCCTGCACGGTAAAAGCATCGTCGCCGAACGGAATCGACGGAAACGCAAGCGCAATATTCAACTGCTCGAAATCTTTGACTCTCTCACGGTAAACTCTGCAACCGAAATTGTCCGTATTTCCGACAACTTCCGGATAGGTATTCTTATAACGCGGAAGAACATATTTACGAACGAGCGCGTCCGCATTGCTTTCCGTGATATTACCGGAAAACGTAATAACGGTATTTTTCGGCGAATAATATTCAGAAACAAATTTGTCGACGTCCGTTTTTTTGAACGATAAAACGTTTTCGACCGGTCCGAGTATTGTTTTTCCGAGTCCGGTTTCGCCGTATACGGCGGTAGCGATTTCGTCGTAACAAATATCCTCCGGCGTATCTTCGACCATATTTATTTCCTCGACAATGACTTTGCGTTCCTTATCAAGTTCCTCGGGCGGATAAACCGAATCGAGAAGAATATCGGATAAAAGTTCAAAACAGCCGTCGGTGTATTCGTCTATGGATTTGACGTAATAACAAGTACATTCTTTGCTCGTAAACGCGTTAAAATTTGCGCCGAAATGCTCGAAACGGTTAGAAATATCAAACGACGAATATTTACTCGTACCTTTGAAATTTACGTGCTCGGTGAAATGCGATATACCGTTATTTGCGGCGTTTTCGTATCCGCTTCCCACACCGATCCAAAAGCCGGACGCCACCGAACGCACTCCCGGAACGGTGCACACCGCTACTCTCAATCCGTTTTCATAAGTTAAAATTTTAGTCATATTTACTCCTTTTGTGTTTCTTCCGGAAGTTTTGTTGCTATCAGTCAGGCCTGATTACCTCACTTACGGGCGCAACATCAAGTCCGTTTTTTCTGTATTCGTCGATAATTTTACCCAAAACCGCCGCCGTTGCTTTCGTCGGATGCATAAGTACGAGATCCCCGCCGGTCGCATTCTTTGTTGCTCGTTTAAAGATCAGACTCTCATCTTTATCCCGCCAGTCTATCGTATCTTTCGACCACATAATAGTAGTATAACCAAGTTCTTTCGCAATTTCAAGCGTTATGTCGTTAAAAGATCCGCCCGGCGGTGCAAAAAGTCGCATTTCCGTACCGGAAAGTTCATTTACGAGATTGTGCGCAGAAGAAATTTCCTCGCGATTGCGAGTCGCATTGATTTTAGCATGATCCTTATGAAAAAAACCGTGATTGCCGATTTCATGTCCTTCGTCAACGATTTTCTTAAACGTGACCTCATTGTCGCGCACCCAACTGCCGCCTACAAAAAAAGTCGTTTTCACGTTTTTCTCTTTCAGCGTTACGAGCATGTCGTTGATATATTCCGTTCCCCAATAAACGTTTATCATCAGCGACACCTTATTGTGCGCCGAACCCTTGTATATGGGTTTATCGTCCGCACTCGCGGCAACCGAAGTTCCCGTTATACTCAAACATAAAAGAGTAACGATAACCACCGTCATAGCAAACGGTGCGACTATTCTACGGAAAAACTTAACGCCGATCTTCATTTTTGGCACTCCGGAACGATATTTTTGAAACGGTAGTTTCTATATAATATATTCGGGAATATACATTGTATGAAAATGCGACGATAAAACATATCCGCCCTTTACGGACGGATATGAAAATTATCGGTAATCGCGCCGCAAAGGCAACAACGGTTACAGTTTCTTTTTAAGACGAAGGTTGATTCTGCCCTTATCGTCGATCTTGATAACTTCGACGCTTACCATATCTCCGACATTGACTACATCGGTGACTTTCTCGACGCGCTCTTTTGCAAGTTTGGAGATATGAATCATGCCGTCCTTGTTGGGAGCGAGTTGAACGAATGCTCCGATTTCAATGGTACGAACGACCGGACCTTCGTAAATCTTGCCGGGAACAGGGTCTTCGACAATGGAGAGAACGATGCTCTTTGCCTTCTGAGCCATCTCGCTGTCGTTGGTGGCAATATATACGGTTCCGTCGTCTTCGATATCCATCTTAACGCCGGTTTCTTCGATAATCTTGTTGATGACTTTACCCTGCTTGCCGATAACGTCGCCGATTTTCTCGGGATCTATCGTGAAGGAAATAATCTTCGGTGCCCACGGCGAAAGTTCTTTGCGCGGTTCGGGAAGAACTGCAAGCATCTTGTCGAGGATATAAAGTCTGCCTTCGCGGGCCTGATTGAGCGCGGTGCGCAAAATCTTTTCGTCGATACCCTTGATCTTGATGTCCATCTGAATGGCGGTAATTCCTTTAGACGTGCCCGCAACCTTGAAATCCATGTCGCCGAGGAAGTCCTCCATACCCTGAATATCGGACATGATCGCAACTTTGTCGCTTTCTGCATCTTTGACAAGTCCCATCGCGATACCCGCAACAGGCGCTTTGATCGGAACGCCGGCATCCATAAGCGCGAGGCAGGATCCGCATACGCTTGCCTGCGACGTCGAGCCGTTGGAGCTGAGAATTTCGCTGACGGTACGGATGCAGTACGGGAACTCGGACTCCGACGGAATAACGGGTTCAAGAGCGCGTTCCGCAAGTGCGCCGTGCCCGATTTCGCGACGGCCCGGACCACGGAGAGGTTTCGCTTCACCTGAACTGTATCCGGGGAAGTTGTAATGATGCATGTATCTCTTGCAGGACTCTTCGTCGAGGTTGTCGAGTTTCTGGACTTCGCTCATCATACCGAGCGTGCAGGTAGAAAGCGCCTGCGACTGACCGCGTGTGAACACAGCCGAGCCGTGAACGCGCGGGAGCAAACCGACTTCGCACCATATATCGCGGATTTCGGTAAGTTTTCTGCCGTCGGGACGGAAGCCTTCGTTAAGAATTTTAGCGCGTACTTTTTCTTTCGTAACGTAATAAATAACGTCCTTGACTTCACGAAGATTATCGGGATAAATTTCGGCAAAATGTCCGACGACCTGTTCGTCAAC
>CAKQVV010000086.1 GCA_934277845.1 uncultured Clostridia bacterium | reverse complement strand
CGTGGTAAACGAAATCGACAGGCTGGCGGAGACGGAAGGCACAAACCGCTCGAACCTCATCAACCAGATACTTGCCGGGTACGTTTCGGTAACGACGCCCGAAAAGCGCATATCGGATGTTTTCAGGCGCATAGAATCGCTGATGCAAGGCGCGGCGAGCGAACTGCCCGTGTTCTTTGCGAATCACGACAACACGCTTTCGATAAAGAGCGCGCTGGCATACCGTTACCGCCCCACTATCCGCTATGAAGTGGAACTTTACCGCGTGCCGAAAGGAACGATCGGCGAACTCAAAGTCAATTTCCGCACGCAAGCCCCCGAACTCCTCGCCGCGCTGACGGAGTTTTTCCGGCTGTGGAGAAATATGGAGGAAATCTATGTCGTGCCGTTCTTCGGGGACAACAAAATCGATTACGCGCTCGAAGAGAACAAATGGACGCGCTCGCTGTGTCTGCCGAAGGATACCGAGTACGCCCCGGACGCGCTGGGACGCGCGATCACCGATTACGTCAAGGTTTTCGACAAACTGCTCAAAAAACATCTCTCGGGCGGATACAAAAACGCACGCGGACTAGAAAACGATTATCTCGCCGCGCTCAACGGCGGCATGCTGATGATATAAACGTGACGGAAATAAAAAAATAACAAGGAGGAATAACCGTTATGGATGCAAATAAACTTACTCAAAAGGCGACCGAGGCGATCCAGGCCGCACAAAACATCGCCATAGAAAACGAAAATATACAAATCATGCCGGAGCACCTTCTCTATGCTCTTATCGATCAGGAAAACGGGCTGATCGGCTCGCTGCTGAAAAAGATGGGCAAGTCGCCGGACTCTATTCTCGGCGAAGTCGATTCGCTGATCCGCAAGATCCCGGCGGTATCCGGCTCGGGCCGCGAACCGGACAAGGTTTACGTTTCGCCGCTGACCGACAAGATCCTGACCGCGGCGGAAAAACTCGCCCGCGGCATGAAGGACGAATACACTTCCGTCGAGCATATCATGCTGTCGATATTCGACTATGCCGACGACGGAATCCGCGGCATATTCCGCGCTCACGGAATAACCAAAGAGGCGTTCGTAGCCGAACTGAAAAAAGTCAAGACCGACAGGGTGACCAGCGACAACCCCGAATCGAGTTACGACGCGCTGTCGAAATACGGCTTTGATCTCGTGGAACGCGCGCGCGAGCAAAAACTCGATCCCGTAATCGGACGCGACGGCGAAATCCGCAACGTGATCCGCATACTTTCCCGCAAGACCAAGAACAACCCTGTCCTTATCGGCGAACCGGGCGTAGGTAAAACCGCTATTGCCGAAGGGCTGGCGCAGCGTATCGTGCGCGGCGACGTGCCCGAAGGACTGAAGGACAAGACGATTTTCGCCCTCGACATGGGCGCGCTGATCGCCGGCGCGAAATTCCGCGGCGAGTTTGAGGAAAGGCTGAAAGCGGTACTCGGCGAAGTCAAGAAGAGCGAGGGCAAAATCCTGCTTTTCATCGACGAACTGCACACGATAGTGGGCGCGGGCAAGTCCGACGGCGCAATGGACGCGGGCAACCTCTTAAAACCGCTGCTGGCACGCGGCGAATTGCACTGCATAGGCGCGACCACGCTAGACGAATACCGCAAGTATATCGAAAAGGACGCCGCGCTCGAACGTCGTTTCCAGCCGGTCATGGTGGACGAACCGAACGTCGAGGACACGATTTCCATACTGCGCGGACTGAAAGAACGCTATGAAGTCTATCACGGCGTGACCATTCACGACAGCGCGCTCGTCGCGGCGGCAACTCTTTCCAACCGCTATATCACCGACCGCTTTTTGCCCGACAAGGCGATCGACCTCGTGGACGAAGCGTGCGCGATGATCCGTACCGAAATCGACTCGATGCCTACCGAAATGGACGAAATTTCGCGTAAAATCATGCAGCTCGAAATCGAAGAAACCGCACTCAAAAAGGAAACCGACGAACTCAGCGCGGCAAGGCTTAACGACATTCGCAAGGAACTTAGCGATCTGCGCGAAAAGTTCGGCGCGATGAAAGCGCGCTGGGAAGCCGAGAAAAAGAATATACACGCGGTTTCCGACCTTAAATCCGAGATCGAGCGCGTAAACGCCGAGATCGAAACGGCGCAAAGAAACGCCGATTACGAACACGCGGCTAAACTGAAATACTCTACTCTTCCCGAACTCAACCGCAAACTCGAAGAGGCGCAAAAGACCGAGAAGCACGACAAGAACGCGCTGCTGCGCGACACCGTGACCGACGAGGAAATCGCCAAGGTCGTGTCGCGCTGGACGGGTATTCCGCTCTCCAAACTCATGGAAGGCGAGCGCGAAAAGATCCTGCACCTTGCCGACATACTGCACAAGCGCGTAATCGGACAGGACGAAGCGGTGGAAAAGGTGAGCGAGGCGATCATGCGTTCGCGTGCCGGCATCGCCGATCCCAACCGCCCGATCGGTTCGTTTATGTTCCTGGGTCCCACGGGCGTGGGCAAGACCGAACTTGCGAAAGCGCTTGCCGAGTGTCTGTTCGACGACGAACACAACCTGATCCGTATCGATATGTCGGAATACATGGAAAAATTCTCCGTGTCGCGGCTTATCGGCGCGCCTCCGGGATACGTCGGTTACGAAGAAGGCGGTCAGCTGACCGAAGCCGTGCGGCGTAAACCCTACTCCGTCGTGCTGTTCGACGAGATCGAAAAGGCTCACCCCGACGTGTTCAATATTCTTCTGCAAGTCCTCGACGACGGCAGAATCACCGATTCGCAAGGGCGCACGGTGGACTTTAAAAACACTATTCTGATCCTGACGTCCAACCTCGGATCGAGTTATATTCTCGACGGCATCGACGAAAAAACGGGCGAAATCAGCCCCGAGGCAAAAGAACAGGTCGGTAAACTCCTGAAACAGTCCTTCCGCCCCGAATTTTTGAACAGACTCGACGAGATCGTCTACTACAAGCCGCTTACCAAAGCGAACGTGACCGGCATCATCGATCTGCTCGTGGCGTCGCTGTCCGAGCGTATCGAAGACCGCAGGCTGCGTCTCACGATCACCGACAAGGCCAAAGAGTTTATCGTCGATCACGGATACGATCCCGTTTACGGCGCGCGTCCGCTCAAACGCTATCTACAGAGCAAAGTGGAAACACTTCTCGCGAAAAAGATGCTGGAATCCGATCTCGAACCGAACAGCGAACTTATCGTCGAGGAACGCGACGGCGATCTGACCGTAGTCGTCCGCAAACCCGACGAAAAGAAATAACGCACGGTTATGCCGAAAAGCGCTTGCGCCTGTCTGTGCAAGCGCTTTTTATTTTACCGTTTTATTCCGCGCCGTATAGTTTAGATGACATTTGACTGTGCGTTTTATCAATCGGCTTGACTACCCGAGCAAAATCGGGTATAATTCTACCGTAACTTTTGTCAGACACGGGTTTTTCACGAAAATAAGTATAATAATATAAAGAAGAGGTACAAGCGTTTGAGTCAAATAGACGAACTCACGGTCAAATACCGTCAAAAACTGGTAAAGAAAAACAAAGGCAACAAATTCCTTTACTTTTTTCTGCAAATCCTCACGTCACTCACGGCGATCGCTTCGCTGGTGACCTATCTGATCCGTCGGGAAGGCAGCGAAACCACCGCAAACCAGATCTTCATGTGCGTAATGGCTCTGCTTTGTTTGAATATCCCCGTTTTTCTGGAGAAAAAATTCAAAATCTACGTGCCGAATTATATTACGATCACGCTGTACGTCTTTATCTTTGCGCATTTCGTGCTGGGCGAGGTGTTCCGCGCTTACGACAATATTCTGCTTTTCGACAAGATCCTGCACACGACCAGCGGCGTGATCATGTCGTTTATCGGGTTCTCGTTCGTGTTTATGCTCAACAAAGTCAATCCCGACAAGGTTAAACTCTCGCCGTTCTTTATCGTGCTGTTCACGTTCTGTTTCACGATGACCACCGAATACGTATGGGAAATCTTCGAGTACGGTGCCGACCGAATCTTCAACGCCAACATGCAACGCTGGAAAGACGGCGTGGTCGAATTTCTCGAAAACGGCAACGTGATCAGTTCCGTCCCCTACGGCAGCGGACTGAAAGACACCATGGGCGACATGATAGTCAACGTCTTTGGATGCCTCGGCGTGTGCGCCTATGCTCTCATCGGCATGAAACTCAAACCCGGCTGGTTCGACGGCAAACTCGTCATGACCGCCGCGCAGATCGACGAACAGGCGCGCCTGATGGCTGAAAAAGAACTTGAAAAGAACGCGCTCGTCCCGGTCGACGCCGTAGAAGCCGCCGAAGATTACGCCCTCGACGAAACGGCGGAATATGCCGATTCGCTCCACGGCGATCCGCAAAGCAAGCTCGCCGCAGAAACAATGAACGATACGAACAAAAAAACGGAAAACGATACGATAACCGACTGACGCGCGAAAATCGTTGACAAAATCTTAAAAGCGGTATATAATACTAGCGTAAACCCGATCCGAAAGGTTCGTCCTGACGGTGGCGGAGCGCGATAAAACGATATAACGGAATACCGAGGTATTCCCTGTATTTATTTCCCTCCCTCAGCCATAAGTCCGGTCGGGGGAGTTTCTTTTATATTTCACCGATTATTTTGCGAGCGCAAACAATCGCGCCCGAAAGGAGATAATAATCATGGAAGACACCAGAATAGCCGTTGTCGCGATCATCGTGGAAAACTCCGACCGCGCGGAAAAGGTCAACTCTCTTCTTCACGAATACGGGCAGTTTATCGTGGGGCGTATGGGGCTGCCCTACCACGAAAAAAAAGTAAACGTCATCAGCGTGGTGCTGGACGCGCCCGCCGGCACAATCAACGGGCTTACCGGCAAACTCGGTATGCTGGACGGCGTAGGCGCGAAAGCGTTGTATTCGAACAAATAGTCGTATCGCGGAGCGCGCCGAGGCTTTTCCTGCCCCGAAACGCTATCCGTAATGATAAACGAAATCATATTCAAAGGAGAAAATATCATGAAAAAACTGCGTATCTTTTTATGCCTTATGCTCGCGCTCGTAGTCGGAGCGGTTTCCGCCGCGTGCGGATCAAACCCCGTTACCCCGAATATCCCCCCCGATCCAGGCACTACCCCGGGCAACAACAAGCCTGCTTACTCGTATACTTCGGCGATTTCGGTGTATATGCCCGACGGCGCGCCCGCGCTGGGCTTTGCCAAACTTATGCACGACGATAACAAACTCGGCAAGACCGATCTCACCTATACCGTGGTCGACGCGACTACTATCGGTACTTACGTCCAGAAACAAACCGCTACCATGGCGGTACTGCCCGTCAACGCCGCAAGTAAACTTTGCGGCAACGGCGACAAGTACAAGATGGCGGCGGTGCTTACTCACGGCAACCTGTTCGTCATCGGCAAGGGCGACGCGGCGACACCCGACGATCTCAAAGGCAAAGTCGTAGCGGTCGTGAACAGAGAAAACGTACCCGGACTTACATTCAAATCTCTGCTGAAAAAAGCGTCGATAGAATACGTCGACGGCAGCGCGGGCGACAAGGCGACCGACGGCAAAGTCACGCTCGTCGGCATCGACGGTACGGGCGTTGCGGCGGCAGTGAACACTTACGATTACGTCGTGGCTCCCGAGCCTGCGGTGACGAACGTAACCAAAAAGACGGGTGCGAAAGTCAACATGAGTCTGCAGACGCTGTGGGGCGAAAACGGTTATCCGCAAGCGGTGCTCGTCGTGAAAAACGATCTTCTCCGCGACGAAACCTTTATGACCGCGCTCTACTCCGCGCTCGAAGAGTCCGCCGAGTGGGTAAAAACTCACGGCGCGGACGCGGCTGCTGCCGTCAGCAACCACTTCGAAGAAGGCAAACAAACCACACTCAGCGGTCCGGCACTCAGCGAGGCCGCCGTCACGGGTTGCAATATCCGCCTGGAAAAGGCCGCTGCCGCTAAAAACACAGTAAACGATTATATCGCGAAGATCCGCGAAATCACTCCCGGTTCCGCTTCCGTCGTTTCCGACGCGTTCTTCGCGTAAGATTATACCGGCAAAAAAGTCGATCATTCGTTCCGTGCAGGGGATTCCACGTCACAACGGTATTGCCCTTTATGGCAGGACAATACCGTTGTTCCTCTGAATGACGAGAAACAGTTAAACTATACATTCTATTTTAAAATTTTAACCGCAAAAAGGCTCCCTTGTGTAAAGGGAGCCGGCGCGTAGCGACTGAGGGATTGTCAATAAAATCGAACGTGCACTTTCGTTTTTTCACCGTCATCCGAGAAGCAAATGCACAAGCATCCCGCGTGAAATCTCCCACATGGAGCAAGTTATAATACTTATAAAAAACTAAACCCGAGGACGAAATATTGCAAAATAGCGCGAAAATTCTCAAAACCGCGGCTTACCCTATAGCCGTCATCGCAATCGTACTGGTTATATGGTACTGTGCGGCAATCGCCGCGGACAGCGAATTTATACTGCCCGCGCCTTTTGCCACGCTGGACAGGTTGATTGCGGTGCTGGGCGAAAAACGGTTCTGGGCGGCGTTCGGCTCGACTGTCGCAAGAGCGATTTTCGCGTTTTCGGTTTCGCTCGCCGGCGCGCTCGTCCTCGCGCTTATCTCGTACTTTTTCAAGCCGCTCGGTCGGCTTCTCTCGCCGCTCGTGTCGGTGCTGCGCGCACTGCCCACCATGGCGGTGGTTCTCCTGCTGGTAATCTGGACG
>CAKQVV010000085.1 GCA_934277845.1 uncultured Clostridia bacterium | reverse complement strand
GCGAGAACAAGCGGTATAATTAACGTTTCCGTTGCAGATATTATATTCGGCTGTTTCCTTTACGTATTCGGAAGTAAAAAACAAGAAAAACGTAGGAAATTCGGGAGGAGATTATATGATAATAGAGCATAACGAACACCCGATCGAAAGAGTAATGGACAACGCTTTCGTAAAAATGAAAGGGCTCATCAGTGCGGATACAGTAATCGGCAGACCTGTGATTACGGTCGACGGTACCAGTATTATTCCGGTTAGCCGAGTGACTATGGGATTTTTAACCGGCGGTGGCGAATATTCGGACTTGTCGCGCATGAATTACTCCGAGTATCCGTTTGCCGGCGGAAGCGGCGCGGGGGTATCGGTTTCACCCGTCGGTTTTCTCGTAAGCGACGGTAAATGCGTAAAACTGGTCGGAGTGGACGACAAAAGTCTTTACGACAAACTGTTATCTCTGATTCCGGACGTTGTATCGATATTTACGAAGAAGGACGAACAATGAAAGGCACGACGAAAAAGACGCTTGCTTTTTTTACGCTTGCGGTGATCGCGTCTGTGATTTTTATCGTGGGCGGTGTTGTCGGCAGAGCGTCCGCCGAAACAATATATACCGGATCCGCGGAAAGTATGATCGTACTTGAACGCAATTCCGGACGCGTCCTGAACGAGAAAAATGCAGACAAGAGACGTCCGATGGCAAGTACTACAAAAATTGCTACGGCAATAACCGTAATCGATAACGTCGTGGATCTCGATCGGAAAATTCGCGTTCCGGCGGTTGCGACAGGAATCGAAGGCTCGTCGATTTATCTTGAAAAAGACGAGGAACTCGCTGTGCGGGATTTGTTGTACGGACTCATGTTGCAGTCCGGTAACGACTGTGCCGTCGCGCTTGCGGTAACAACTGCCGGCAGCGTGGAAAAGTTTGCCGAACTTATGAACGAAACGGCAAAGAAAGTCGGTGCCGAGAATACGCATTTCGTAAACCCGCACGGACTGCATCACGACGATCATTATACTACGGCGCGGGATCTCGGCAAGATCGCCGCTTATGCAATGAAAAACGCTACGTTTCGCGAAATTGTCGGAACAAAGCGTTACGTTATGCCATGGAAAGATCGTGAGTATGATCGCGTGGTAGTGAATAAGAATAAGATTTTGTCGACTTACGAAGGCGGCGACGGAGTAAAAACCGGTTACACGAAAAAAGCAGGCAGGTGTCTGGTGGCCTCGGCAACCCGTGACGGAATGAACGTAGTTGCCGTTGTTCTGAATTGCGGGCCTATGTTTGAAGATTGCAGACGTCTTCTTGATAATGCGTTTGCCGAATATTCGTGTAAAGACGTGAGCAAAGCGGTCGATTTATCGTCGGTGGCGGCTTCCGTTATAGACGGAAAGAAAAATACTGCACGTCTTAATATGGAAAACGATTTATTTTATCCTCTTACAGAGAAGGAATACGACGAACTACGTTTTGAAATTTCCGATATAAAACACGTGCGTGCACCGGTGCATATCGGCGACGAAAACGGAAAAATTAAAATTTATTCGGGTAATCGGTTGCTTTTTGAGCGAAAATTGTATAGTATAGAAGAAGTTGCTTCGCTTGATTATTCCGATATACTGTACGACATAGTCGGGCGATGGAACTGAAACCACGAAACTAAGGATACCCGTAAATGAGAATAAATAAATATCTTGCCGAATGTGGAATCGCAAGCCGTCGCAAATGCGAATCGTTGGTGCTGGAAGGAAGAGTCGCGGTAAACAATAAAAAAATTACCGCGCTTGCGACCGAAGTCGATCCGGAAAACGATTTGGTTGCAGTCGACGATAAACCGGTGAAACTAATCGGCAAGCATTTATACATAATGCTGAACAAACCGAAAGGATACGTGTGCACTACGAGCGACGAGCACGGAAGAAAAACCGTTATGGATTTTTTCGAGGGCAAATATCCCGGTAAAAGAATTTTTCCGGTCGGCAGACTGGATTACGATACCGAGGGGTTGTTGCTGCTTACTACCGACGGCGATCTTGCAAACAGACTTATGCACCCGCGAAACGAAATAGGCAAGACTTATGTGGCGAAAGTCGAAGGCGAAGTGAGCGAAGCGGAACTGAACAAACTTCGTGCAGGTGTCGTGCTTGACGGGATTAAAACAGAAAAATGCAAAGTAAGGCTCGTAGGTATTGAGAATAATGTTTCAAGAATCGAAATCGTCATCACCGAGGGCAGGAACCGTCAGGTGAGAAGAATGTTTGAAAGCATTAACCGTGACGTTATATTTTTGAAACGTACCGCAATAGGCGAGATAAAACTCGGCGGCTTGTATAGGGGTAACTTCCGTGAACTGAAAGATTCGGAAGCCGAATATCTCAAAAAACTTTAATGTGCGTTTACGCCGCGTTCGCTTGTTACTGCGGGCGCGGTTTTAAATTAGATATACAGAAAAAAGATTTGTAATTATTTGTTTCTGAACGACGAAAAATGCAAGGTTAGTTTTCAAAATCGGCATAGTTAAAATTTTTATGAACAACATCGTCGTTTTGCTTGTTTTTTCTTGCGCAAACGTCTATAATGGTATCATGGAAATTTTGGGATTTCTCTAACAATGCAAAATTTAATGGAGGCTATATAATGAAAAACGTAAGGGAGTTGAATAAAGTTGCGGATGAGGCATTGAAGTCGGCTAAAACTATAGTCGACGCTTTGGTCGATCCGCAATCTTTCGTCGAATCCGACAAGTTTATCCGCTCCGCAACCGCATTCGGTGAAGCCGCCGGCGAAGGAGTCGTCAGCGGCTTTGCGACCGTAGGCGACGTTCAGGTGGGTTTGTTTGCGATTGCCGGCAACGTGCTCAAAGGCGGCATCGGTAAAGCGAACGCCGGAAAAATCGCCAAGTGCGTGAACAATGCGGTCAAGACGGATTCGCCAGTTATCGGCGTTATCGACACGCAGGGCGCAAGATTTGCCGAGGGTATCGAGGCGATGGAAGGCTACGGCGAAATCTTCGCGGCGTTCTCTTCGGCTTACGGCGTCGTACCCACGATACTGGTAGTAAAAGGCAGTAATTACGGCTTGACTTCGTATCTGTCGTCCGTTTGCGATTTCACGATTTGCTACGATAAGTCTGTGACTGCAACTTCCAGTCCGCTTATTCTCGTTGCGGGTACTACGGCGGATGCGGCGAAAGTCGGCACCGGCGAGGCAATGACAAAAGCAGGTATTGCGTCAGTTGTCGTAAAATCGGATAAGGAACTTGCCGAAGTCGTAAAAAAGATCGTTTCGCTTACTGCTATAGGTGCAATCGCACCAGATGACGACGGAAACAGAGTTTGCAAAGGACTTAAAGCCGGAGTCAAAACCGCGACTGCTATTTCGGAAATATTCGATAAAAATTCTTTCGTCGAAATCAAAAAAGGATTCGGCGGCGAAGTCGTGACCGGTTACGCGCGTCTTAACGGCATTGCCGTCGGCGTGGTTGCGTCAGATCCGACCGTAAACGAGGGAAGATTTACTCCCGACGGTGCAAAAAAAGTCACCGAACTGATCAATACCTGTGACAGTTTCGCTATTCCGGTTGTCAGCCTTATCGACAGCAAAGGCGCGGTAAATTGTGCGGCTTGCCAAGGCGAACTCATGCGTTCGGTTGGCGATATGATTTATGCTTATAACGTAGCGGACGTAGCGAAAATTTCGCTTATTACCGGCAATGCGATCGGACTCGGTTACGTTGCGTTCTGTGCAAAGAGCGTTTGCGATTATACTGTAGCATGGGAAAACGCTTGCATCGGTATGCTCGACAACGTCGCGAGTGCGGAACTTGTCTATGCAAAGGAAATCGCCGAAGCAAAAGACAAGGATGCCGCCGTCGAAAAAACGGCAAAAGCATACGGCGAAGAAAACACCGCCGCCGTCACGGTTGCCGAAAAAGGCTATCTCGATAACGTTATCAACCCTAATTTCTCACGCCAGTATCTTATTGCCGCCGTTCAGATGTTTATCGAAAAGAGGTAACGGCGATGAACGTTTTATTATTTTCCGTTTCCGATATGTCTTTTTTAGACGGATTACTGGTATTTTTGATAGGAAACGTAGTAGTATTGCTCGCACTGGCGTTTCTTGTGCTTGTCGTAGTAGGTTACAGCATACTTTTCAACAAACTTCTCGATAAAAAGAAGACAAAACTTGCGGAAGCAAATGAGGATATCGCGGTGCCCGAAATCGACGATGCCGCGGAGCAGGATGAACTCGTTGCGGCAATCGGCGCGGCGATCGCGGCTGTGTATGCCGGCGAGTCGGATGACGGGGAAGTTCCGCCGTTCAGAGTAAAAAGCATTATTGCAAAATAATTTTATTTGTATTTATTATAGGAGAAAAATCATGCGTAAGTTCAACGTAAACGTAAACGGTAATAGCTATTTAGTAGAAGTAGAAGAACTCATCGACGGCGTAACTGCCGAAGTTTCCGCTCCCGCTGTTGCGGCGCCCGTCACAGTTCCGGCACCCGCCGCGGCAAAACCTGCCGCTCCCGCCGTAAAAGCGCCTGTCGGCGGCACGATTGTCAAGGCACCTATGCCCGGCACCGTTTTAAAACTTGCGGTCGCTCCCGGTACGGTAGTGAAAAAAGGCGACAAAATCCTCGTTCTCGAAGCTATGAAAATGGAAAACGACATCAACGCTTCCGCCGACGGTGCGGTTACGTTCCTTGTTGCACAGGGCGCAAGCGTCGAAACCGGCGCGGATCTTGCTTCCATAAAATAAGGAGAGGCATAAATGGATTTTATCGAAACAATGCGGGCTTTGTGGGAAAGCACGGGCATCGCTCATTCGATAGCGCACGGCGAATGGCAAAACTACGTTATGCTATTTATTTCGTTTGTTTTGTTCTATCTTGCGGTGGTCAAGCAGTTTGAGCCGTTGTTGCTTCTTCCCATAGCGTTCGGTATGTTTATCGTGAACATTCCCGGCGCGCAAGCCGTTCTTTACGGCACCGACCACGGACTTACCGATCAGGAACTGTGGGCGAAATACGCAGATGCGGCGGCTAACGGCACGACGTACACCGCTAATTACGGCTTGTTCCATTACCTTGAGATAGGCGTATCGAAAGTCATATTTCCGCCGATTATATTTTTGGGAATAGGCGCGATGACCGATTTCGGTCCGCTGATTGCAAACCCGAAAAGTTTACTTATCGGTGCCGCCGCGCAGCTCGGCGTGTTCCTCACGTTTGTGGGTGCGATCGTTCTTGGTTTTACCGGTGCGGAGGCTGCGGCTATCGGTATTATCGGCGGCGCAGACGGACCTACGGCTATTTATGTCACGCAAAAACTTGCCGGACATTTGTTGTCGCCTATCGCTATCGCGGCGTACTCGTACATGGCGCTTATCCCGGTTATTCAGCCGCCTATAATGAAATTGCTCACGACGAAGAAAGAACGTCTTATAAAGATGGAACAACTTCGTCCCGTGTCCAAGCGCGAGAAAATAATTTTCCCGATTGCCGTCACGCTTATTGTGGGCTTGATTCTTCCCGACGCACTGCCGCTTCTCGGCATGCTGATGCTGGGCAACCTGTTTAAGGAAAGCCTCGTGACAGAACGTCTTGCAAAAACCGCGAGCAACGAACTTTGTAATATAGTCACGATTTTCCTTGGGCTTATCGTCGGAACGAAAGCAGTGGGGGCGACGTTCCTTGCGTGGGATACCATCAAAATAATAGTACTCGGTCTTATAGCGTTCTGTTTCGGTACCGTCGGCGGCTTGCTTATGGCGAAACTGCTCAACGTTATCAGCGGAGGAAAAATCAATCCGCTTATCGGCAGTGCGGGCGTTTCTGCGGTACCGATGGCGGCGCGCGTTTCTCAGAAAGTAGGACAAGAATACGATTCGAACAACTATTTGCTTATGCACGCTATGGGACCGAATGTGGCCGGAGTTATCGGCTCGGCAGTTGCCGCCGGCGTTTTTCTCGCAATATTTGCGTAACGGATTGAGTTTTTAAGGAGATTTTATCATGGTTAAAATAATGGAAACTATTCTGCGCGACGCGCATCAGTCGCAAGCCGCTACCAGAATGAGATTGGACGAGATGTTGCCCGCATGCGAAAAACTAGACAAAGCCGGTTACTATGCTCTCGAAGTCTGGGGCGGCGCAACGTTCGACAGTTGTCTTCGCTATCTTAACGAAGATCCGTGGGAAAGACTGCGCGCGCTGAGAAAAGCGTTGCCGAATTCTAAACTGCAAATGCTTTTGAGAGGTCAGAACCTTCTCGGTTACAAACATTATGCCGATGACGTCGTAGATCTTTTCTGCAAAAAATCGATCGAGAACGGTATTGACATAATCCGTATTTTCGATGCGCTCAACGATGTGCGTAATATTAAGACCGCGCTCGACGCGACCAAGAAATACGGCGGTACGGCGGAAGTCGCGTTCAGCTATACGACCAGCAAAGTACACACGATCGATTATTTCGTCGACCTTGCGCTCGACATGGAGAAGATGGGTGCCGATATTATCTGTGTAAAAGATATGGCAAACCTATTGCTTCCGTACACCGCGTATGAGTTGATTTCGAGATTGAAAGATAAATTGAAACCCACGACGATGGTGCATCTCCACACGCATAACACGGCGGGTACCGGAGATATGCTTAATCTTAAAGCGATCGAAGCGGGTTGCGACATCGTCGATACCGCGCTTTCGCCGCTCGGAAACGGAACTTCTCAGCCGGCTACCGAGCCGCTTGTAGCCACGCTTGCGGGAACTAAATACGATAC
>CAKQVV010000084.1 GCA_934277845.1 uncultured Clostridia bacterium | reverse complement strand
ATTCGGCACACCTAATACCATCGCTTTAATCGTAGTTTTTACACCTTTCGCCGCGAATTTATCCATTTTTTCGCCGCAAAGTTTCTTAATTGCAGTCAAAATTTGCGTCGAACTCCCGGAAACGGTACTGACCGACGAAATAGCTACGCTTCTTTCCCCGGAAAGTTTACGTTTCCAGGCTGCAGTTTGAATATCGTCGGCAAGGTCGCTCTTGTTGAGAACATAAACTACGGGTAAACGAGAAACATACTTGACAAAATCTGGATTTATACAACTTTTAGGTGCGCGAGCGTCAAGAACATACACCAAAACGTCGATAAGTTTGATGTTTTCTTCAATCATTCTTATCGACTTCGTCATGTGTCCCGGATACCAGTTAATAACCGCCATTCAGTCCTCCAATAAATCCGGACGCAACTTCTTGGTAAGTTTTTCCGATTGCTCCTTGCGCCACTTTTCTATATTAGCGTGATGACCGGACAACAATACGTCCGGCACGGGAATACCCTCGAAAATTTGCGGACGAGTGTATTGCGGATACTCGAGCATGTTATCGGAAAAAGACTCTTCAATTACCGAACTTTCGCTACCTAAAACACCGTCGACATATCTTGCGACGCTATCTACCAAAACCATAGCCGGTAATTCACCGCCCGTTAAAACATAATCGCCTATTGAAATTTCCTCGTCAAAGCATAAATCAAGAACACGCTGTTCAACACCTTCGTAATGACCGCACAACAAAACCAAATCGCGGTTTTCACCCGCAAGCCGTTTCACGAGAGGCATATCGAGAGTTTTTCCTTTGGGCGACATATAAATTCTATGTGCTTTTCTCTCCGGATCGATGTCGTTTACCGCATCGAATATCGGTTGCGGCAGCATAACCATACCTGCGCCGCCCCCGAAAGGATAATCGTCGCATTTGTGGTGCTTGTCCTTCGAATATTCTCGAATATCTGTTATACGAATATCCAGAATACCGCCGTCCACCGCTTTACCGATAATACTGGTTTTAAGCGGTGCAAACATTTCCGGGAATAACGTTAAAATATCTATTTTCAATTTATACACCGCCTTCAATCCGGTTGAAAAACGTACTTAATCGTCATAAACGCTTACTTCGTCAAACGTTTTTTTATCGACGATAATAACACTGTTTTCCACGTCGACTTTCACAATCATTTTTTTCAGAAACGGAAATCTCACGGTCTTAACGCCGTCAAAAGCAGTAAAGACGTCGGCTGCACCGTATTGATTAACTTCCGTAACTTTGCCGAAGGACTCTCCGTCGGACATATATAAATTACACCCTATTATGTCTGCAATAAAATAACTGCCTTCTTCCAAAGCAACGGAGTTAACTCTGTCAATTTCTATAAACTCGTCTTTAAGTGTTTCCGCAGTGTTTCTATCCGATATTCCGCTGAAACGTAAATACACAAAATCGCCGTCCAGACGCAACGCCTCTATCCTGTACGGTCTTCCTCCGATATAAACCGTTCTCAACTGTCTGAAACGATTCGGATCGTCGGTAAGCGGTTTAACCTTGACTTCTCCGCGAATACCTGCAGCCCGCACGATTTGTCCGATAGTAATATAATCTTTCATTATTTACTCATAATACAGGCAAAAGTAGCCCGACAACTCATACTATGTCTGACATAGTACTATGATTTTTTTACAATTCACCGATATATCAAATCAGAGAGTCATAACAACGGCTCTCTGAAAGATATAATAACGGATTTACATCTCGTCCGATTCGAGTATGGTTACGGTATATTTAACGCCTTCTTTACTTCCGGCCGCTTTAACGATCGTGCGAATTGCCTTGGCAATTCTGCCGTCCTTCCCGATAACCTTACCCATGTCGGACTTGTCAACCTTAATATTTACTGTGTTTTCATCGCCCATCGCAACCTCGACTTCGTCCTTTTTGTCGACGAGTCCGGTCACTATAAACTTAACCAGTTCTACCATATAGACTCCTGTCCGCGTTAAGACACGCAATAATCAAAAAGTTAAAGGTTAAAGATACCTTATTAGTCCTTTTTCTTCTTTACAGCGTTAGTTTTAGCCGGCATAGCCTTCGGTTCGAGAACACCGGCACCGACAAGCAATGCACGGGTGGTATCGGTGGGTTGAGCGCCGTTTGCAATCCAGGTTTTAACCTTTTCGACATCGATTTTAACTTCGGCGGGTTGAGTTTTCGGATTGTAAGTACCGACTATATCGATGAACTTACCGTCGCGAGGCGACCTCGAATCCGCAACTACGACTCGGTAAAACGGGGATTTCTTGTCACCCAGACGGGTGAGTCTGATTTTAACTGCCATATTTCTTTCTCCTTGAAATAAAATTACTTATTAAAGCGGTTTTATACCGACATTAAACTAAACGTTTTTCAAAACGGGAACCTGCGTTTCCCGCCGCCTTTCATGTTGAAAGAACCGTTACGCATTTTTCGCATCAATTCCTTCGTCTGATCAAATTGTTTCAAAAGTTGATTTACGTCCTGCACGGTAGTTCCGCTACCGTCGGCAATGCGTTTGCGACGCGTCGACTTGATAATTTCGGGATGCTCGCGCTCCTGCTTCGTCATCGAACGAATTATCGCTTTGAATTTCTCGATACGTGTTTCGTCGATATCCTTTTCGGATATTTTCATGTTAGACATGCCGGGCATCATACCGATAAGTTCGTTGATATTGCCCATCTTTTTCATGCTTTCAAACTGGACAAGAAAGTCGTCAAGCGTAAAACTCGATTCACGGAACTTCTTCTCCATTTGCTTCATTTCTTCTTCGCTTACCGCAGACTGAGCCTTTTCGATAAGAGTAAGAACATCGCCCATGCCGAGTATTCGCGAAGCCATACGATCCGGATAGAACGGTTCGATGTCACCGGATTTTTCACCGGTGCCGCAAAACTTGATAGGTTTACCGGTAACTGCTTTGATTGAAAGTGCCGCACCGCCACGTGTATCGCCGTCAAGTTTAGTAAGAATTACACCGGTAATATCAAGTTGTTCGTTAAACGCAGTGGCTACCGTTACCGCATCTTGTCCGGTCATAGCGTCGACCGTCAGAAGAATTTCGCTCGGTCCGACCGTACGTTTAACTTCCTTGAGTTCTTCCATCAACGCTTCGTCGATATGCAAACGTCCCGCCGTATCAATAATTACGGTATCGTAACCTTTGGAGTTTGCGTACTCTATCGCCTCTTTCGCCGTTTTAGCGGGTTTTTGCGTTCCGCGCTCGTACACCTCGGTATTTACGCTTTTCCCGACTACTTTCAACTGATTGATTGCAGCCGGCCTGTAAATGTCGCACGCGACCAGCAACGGTTTTTTACCTTGCTTTATAAGGTACTGCGACAACTTTCCGCACATTGTGGTTTTACCCGTGCCCTGCAAGCCGCAAAGCATTATGACCGTAGGCGGCTTGGGAGAAACGGTAAGACCGGAATTAGTACTTCCCATCAACTCGATAAGTTCGTCATTCACGAGTTTCACGACTTGCTGACCGGGCGTCAGACTGTTCAGTACTTGCTCACCCACCGCTTTTTCACTGACTTTTGCAATAAAACTTTTGACCACGCCGAAATTTACGTCCGCTTCCAAAAGCGCAATTCTGATTTCTCGCATAGCCTGTTTTATCTCGAGTTCGGTAAGTTTTCCGCGAGATTTGATTTTGCTGAAAATATGATTCAGTTTTTCGCTTAATCCGCTGAATACAGCCATTCTAACTCCTTGACATCGCTTCCGCCGCGATTCTGGTTAAAAATACTTTTGCAGGCTCAGTATTTCCTTCGCACAGTGCTTTTAAAGCCACATTTGCTTCTTCGCGATCTCGCTCGCTCTTCTCCAACAGTCCAAGTTTCTCTTCAAAAACAGCCAACTGTTCTTCGGCTTTCACAATAGCATCCCGGACGGCTTGACGCGACACTCCGTCATTTTCTGCTATTTCCGCTAACGATAAATCGTAGTCGTAATAGTTAGTCAAAACATCATGCTGATGCTCGGTAAGCAACGCTCCGTATACATCGTTAAGTTCGCTTATCTGAAGATTTTTTTTCACTTCCGAACCTTTTTGAAAAAATAAAGTGTAAAGCCGATTGACTTTACACATATAGAATACACTATTTATTCATACTTGTCAAGCGTTTTATTCGACGATTGCATCAATAAATGCTTCTGAATCGAAATCTTCCAGATCGTCGATTCCCTCTCCCACGCCGATATACACTACCGGAACTTCGAGATTCCCGGCAATCGCAAGCACTACGCCGCCTTTTGCCGTACCGTCGAGTTTAGTTAAAATAATTCCGTCGATATCGACCGCCTCATTGAAAACGTCAACCTGCGAGAGCGCGTTCTGACCGGTAGTGGCATCGAGAACGATGTAATTGAGGCACAACGCTTCCGGCATTTCCCTATCAATGATTCGAGAAATTTTGCCGAGTTCGTCCATAAGATTCTTTTTATTATGGAGTCTGCCTGCGGTATCGATAAGCACCACGTCGATATTTTTTGCTTTTGCACTAGTTAGCGCATCGAATACAACCGAACCGGGATCCGCTCCTTCGGCTTGCTTGACAATTCTCACCCCCGCTCGCTCCGCCCATACAGTAAGCTGATCGGCGGCAGCTGCACGGAAAGTGTCGGCGGCAACAAGTAAAACAGACTTGCCTTCGCTTTTGAATTTCTTTGCCAGTTTGCCCATTGCCGTGGTTTTTCCGACGCCGTTCACGCCGGAAACCATAATGACGAGCGGATATTCGTATTCGGGTTTTGGATTCTCGTCTAGAATATCGACCATTATGCGCTTTAATTCATCCTTTACGTCGGCGCGATCACGCAGCATTTTCTCATCCACAACGTCATGAAGTTCATCCAGAATTCGTTCCGTCGTAGTCGCTCCGACATCGGCCGACAAAAGAATGTATTCCAACTCGTCGTAAAAATCGTCGTCAAGAACGCCGCCGGTAAACAATTTGTTTAACTTATACGAAATTACGTCCTTTGTCTTTTTTAGTCCGGCTTTGATTTTTGCAAAAATGCCCATAATTTCTCCTGATTATCAAGGGATAATAATTATTTTAAACCTTGTCTACAGTAGCAACAGCGTCCTCGAACTTGACGGACACAATCTTACTTACGCCCTTTTCTTCCATCGTTACGCCATACAATCTGTCGGCAAGTTCCATCGTAGGTTTACGGTGAGTGATGACGATAAACTGCGTATCTTCGCTGAAACGGCGCAGATATTTCGCAAAACGTCCTGCGTTTGCGTCGTCCAGCGCAGCCTCGATTTCGTCCAACAAGCAGAAAGGCATCGGTTTAAGTTTGAGTATCGCAAACAAAATCGCAATAGCGGTCAGTGCTTTTTCTCCGCCGGACAACAACGATATTGATTGAAGTTTCTTTTCCGGCGGTTGCGCTTTGATCTCAATGCCGGCTTCGAGCGGATTTTCACTGTCGAGAAGTTCAAGATCGGCATTGCCGCCGTTAAAGAGTTCTTTGAATATCTTGATAAAGTTAGCACGGATTTGCGAGAACTGAGAATTAAAACGAGTAAGCATTTCATCGGATAAATCCTTTATAATCTTCAGCAGGTCTTCTTCCGCCCTGTCGAGATCCTCTTTTTGCTTGTTAAGCTCGTCATATTCAGCCGCAACGGTTTTAGACATTTCGATTGCATCGATATTCACGTTGCCGAGCGCATTCATAGCGCGTTTCAACCTTCCAGTTTCCTGTACACCGTGCGTCACGTCGTACCCATCTTCCTTGTACTGAATGCAATCGGCGTATTCGAGCCCGTATTCTTCCCTGATTCGCTGCTCCATTTGCTCGATATCGGTATCGACTTTTAAAAGCAACATTTCTTCCCGGTTTTTATTTTCGCGAAGTTGCTGTAATTCGTTCATAAGATCGATACGGTTCTTATCGGTTGCAGTTACTTTATCCTGAAGACCGCTCTTGTATTCGTCGAGATGATTTAACTTTTCGCGAACAACTTTGATTCGCTTCGCATCGGCATCGCCGTCGCGCTGCTCGTCGGACCTGATACCGTCCTGAATTGTCGCGATTTGCTTTTTGTTCTCCTCGATCTCGGTGTTATTAACTTCGATTTTTTCGGCAAGATCTTTAATGTCCGCCTGCATGCGCTCGATGTCGGCATCGAGTCCTTTGATCGTGCTTTCAAATTCAGTAACGTCAAGGCGCGCTTTCGTCATGTTTTCCTGCAACTCGTCACGCTCGGCTTTCAACGCGTCAAACTGGTGACGGCGCGTTTCGTCATCCATCTTTGCCGTTTGTTTTTTCGTCGTTATAAGTTCTTCAAGTTCGCTGACGCTGTTAATATCGTTATTGATAACTGCGATACGTTTAATATCGTTTTCGCGATCAAGTTCGAGTTCGACAATCGTCCTGGACAACTCGTCAATATCTGCGGCAAGTTTGTTCCTTGTCTCGGTTTTTGCGGCAATTTCGACATCGCATTCGTGAATTACTTGTTGCTCTGCCTTGATTGCGTGTTGCACCGCATCTATTTCGTCGGAACATTTTTCTTTTTTGTCTGTAAGCGCGACAATTTCGTCGGAAAGTTTCTTTACGATATTTTCAAGTTCGCCGAGTTCTCTGCCGTGACTGAAAATATTTGCGATATCGTTCTTTTTGCTACCGCCGGTAATTGCACCGAAAGGATTGATAACTTCGCCTTCCAGCGTCACTATTTTAAACCCATAGCCGGTAGAACGCGCAAGACTAACCGCAGTATCGAGATTGTCTACTATTACGGTG